>CAYXMC010000120.1:0-5599 GCA_964466095.1 uncultured Methylophilaceae bacterium
TGATTTCCAAGGCATGGGTACCATGTCCAAATCCAAACGCAATGGCGTTGACCCACAATCACTGATTGAACAGTATGGCGCTGACACTGCACGCTTCTTCATGATGTTTGCAGCTCCGCCAGAGCAGACACTGGAATGGTCAGACAGCGGTGTGGAAGGCTCCCACCGCTTCCTCAAGCGGGTATGGGCTTATGGTTATGCACTGGCAGAACAAGCCAAGACTGAACTACCAGCCAAGTTAGGTAGCAATCTTGCTGCCGCCCGCCGCGAGATTCACCTGACTTTGAAACAAGCCAGCTATGACCTCAGCAAACAGCAATTCAATACAGTAGCTTCCGCTGCCATGAAGATGCTGAACACACTGGAAAAAGTACAGAAAGAAGCTGAGTCTGACTGGTTGCCTGTTGCTCAGGAAGGCTTCTCTATCCTACTGCGCATGCTGTCCCCCATTGCCCCGCATATCACACAAACCCTGTGGAAAGACTTGGGATACGGCGAAGATATTCTGGCAGCGGCATGGCCAGAACCAGCGGAATCAGCGCTGGTACAGGATGAAATTGAGTTAGTATTACAAGTGAACGGCAAGCTACGCGGCAACATGACTGTAGCCAAGACACTGGACAAAACGGCCATTGAACAATTGGCTGTTGCTCACCCCAGCGTGCAGAAATTTCTGGCTGAAGGCACTGTGCGTAAGGTGATCGTAGTACCAAACAAACTCGTCAACATCGTTGTGGGATAAAACATGCAATCAAAAAGCTTAATCCGCTGGTTTCTGGTTTTGAGCATACTGGCGCTTGCCGCTTGTGGGTTTCAATTACGTGGTATCGCGAATCTGGCTTTTGAGACCTTGCATGTGGAGGGAAAAAAACTCTCCATCTCACGTGATTTAAAGAAATCTCTGGAGATCAACGGCGTCAGAATTGTCGAAGATCCGGATAAGGCTGATCTCTTTCTCGATCTGATTAGCGAAGCCAGTGAAAAACGCATTCTCTCGCTAAGTGGCCGTGGTGTGGTAAGAGAATTTGATCTCTACTACCGCGTCAATTTCCGTCTGAAAGAACCGGGTAGCGAAACTTGGGGAGAAGTGCAGACGATTGAAGGACGTCGCGATTTCTCCTATAACGACAGTGAATTGCTGGCGAAACAAGGTGAAGAAACGCGTCTTTATGAAGACATGAAAGCCGATGCTGTGCGTGAGATCATGCGTCGACTGATTGTACAAAAACCGAAAAAGCGCGTCGCCACCCCGGATAAGTAAGCATGCGCTTACCTCCTCAGCAACTGACTCAGCACCTCAACCAAGGCGTGCGTCCGGTCTATGTATTGACTGGCGATGAACCGCTGGCACAACGTGAAAGTCTGGATAGCATTCGTGCGGCCGCACGCGCGCAAGGATATTCCGAACGCACCAGTTTGGTCGCAGAGCGCACATTCAACTGGCAACAAATCACCGCATACGGACAATCTATCTCGCTATTCGCTTCATTGCGCATACTGGAGCTCAGCATCCCCAGCGGCAAGCCTGGCAACGACGGCAGCAAGGTGCTGCAAAGTCTTGCTGCACAGGGCTTGCCGGATACCGTGGTCATTATCATCCTGCCCAAACTGGACAAAGACGGCCGCAACAGCAGCTGGTTCGGTGCGCTGGAGCAAAACGCCGTGACACTGACCCTGAACGAAGTGGAAATTTCCCAATTACCACAATGGATCTCCAACCGGCTCGCACAGCAGGGCCAACAGACAGATGCAGAAACCCTGACTTTTATGGCCAATCAGGTAGAGGGCAACCTGCTGGCCGCCCACCAGGAAATCCAGAAACTGGGACTGCTCTACCCTGCAGGCATGCTGGATGGACAGGCCGTGCGTGAAGCTGTTCTGAATGTCTCCCGTTATGATGCTTTCCAGTTAGGTGAAGCTGTGCTGGCTGGAGATAGCGAGCGCACCGCCCGTATCCTGCAAGGACTGAAAGATGAAGGTGCCCAAGCAGTTGCCGTGATGAACCCATTGATGTGGGCCTTACGCCCGCTGATACGGGTAAAGCATGCCGAGGCACGCGGCGAAAACCTGATGACGGCCATGCAGCAAGCTAGAATCTACGGTGACAGGCAGAATCTGGTTCGACGCGCGCTTGGACGCCTTAGCTTGCGCCAATTACAGGCTGCACAGCATAAACTGGCTGAAATAGACAAAACTGCAAAAGGCCTGCTCGACGGAGATGCCTGGCTGGAAATTTCTCGCCTCTGCTTCGGTCTGGCTCGGGTCGCACAGCGCCAACGTAGTCGTTAAGCAATTCAGCACGTGTCTGAGTTCTCTGAGTATCTGGATGAAGTATTTGAGCGATTCGGCAGGATACATGCCCGCAAGATGTTTGGTGGTTATGGGCTGTATCACGACGGTGTCGTGTTCGGCCTGATCAGCGACGAGCTGCTCTACCTCAAGGCCGATGACAGCACTGCACACTTCTTCCAAAACAAGGGCTTGGAACAATTTACCTATACCAAAGCCGACAAGCTGATTAAAATGTCTTACTTTTTGGCACCCGAAGAAATCTACGAAGACCGCGATGAGGCCGCAATATGGGCTAGACGGTCTTTTGAGGTAGCGTTCCGCCAGCAGCGGATAAAGACAGCCAAAGCAACAACCAGACAGAAGAAATAACGATGGATATCAAAGCATACATGCATCAGGTGGGCATACAGGCACGCGCTGCATCGCGTGCCATGGCCAAGGCCAGCACCACCACCAAGAACCTGGCACTGACCACCATTGCGGCAGCGATCCGCCGTGACAAGGAAGCCTTGCTGGCAGCCAACCGCCAAGATATGGAAGCCGCACGTGCCAACGGCATGGAAGCCGCCATGCTCGATCGCCTCGCATTGACTGAAAAATCCATCGCCACCATGGCAGAAGGCTTGGAACAGATTGCAGCACTCTCTGACCCTATCGGCGAGATGGGAGAATTCAAGTATCGTCCTTCCGGCATACAGATCGGCCGGATGCGTGTTCCTCTTGGTGTCATCGGCATTATTTATGAGGCACGTCCTAATGTGACTGTCGACGCTGCCGGCCTCTGCATCAAGTCCGGTAATGCAGCCATCCTGCGTGGCGGCTCAGAAGCCATCCACTGCAACCGCGCGCTGGCCGCACTTGTGCATGAAGGCTTGCAGACAGCGGGCTTGCCCCACGGTGCCGTACAAGTGGTGGAGACCACAGACCGCGCAGCAGTGGGCGAACTGATTACCATGAAGGAATATGTGGACGTGATCGTGCCTCGTGGCGGCAAAGGCCTGATCGAGCGTATCTCGAATGAGGCACGCATTCCAGTCATCAAGCATCTGGATGGCAATTGTCATGTTTATGTAGATGAAAGTGCAGATATGGACAAGGCTGTGCGCATCCTCGAAAATGCCAAGACCCAACGCCTGGGCACCTGCAACACGGCCGAGTCTTTGCTAGTAGCGCGCAGCATTGCCTCTAGTGCATTGCCAAAGCTGGCTGCCATGCTGGTAGCCAAAGGTGTAGAAATTCGTGGCTGTGCCGAAACACAGGCATTGGTGAAAGAAGCCAAGGCAGCAACGGAAGAGGACTACTACACCGAATATCTGGATGCCATCATCTCCTGCAAGGTGGTCAGTGGCGTAGATGAAGCAATTGCCCATATCAACCAGTATTCCTCCCAGCATACTGAAGCCATCGTCACCGAGAACTACACGCATGCGCGTCAGTTCCTGCGCGAGGTTGATTCCAGCTCAGTCATGGTGAACGCCTCTACACGCTTTGCTGATGGCTTTGAGTACGGCCTCGGTGCCGAGATCGGCATCTCTACCGACAAGCTGCATGCACGCGGCCCGGTTGGCTTGGAAGGGCTGACCACGCTGAAGTATGTGGTTTTTGGCAACGGCGAGGTTCGGGCATAATTGAAAATGCTTGGCCTGATGGGCGGCACCTTCAATCCCATCCACAATGGCCACCTGCATATGGCGCAGGCCTTGATGACAAGGCTTGCGCTAGATGAAGTGCACTTCATCCCCTCTGCCCAGCCACCGCACCGCCCTAGGCCTGAAGTCTCTGCCTCGCACAGGGCAAAGATGGTGGAACTAGCGATTCATGAACATCCGGGATTCGTGCTGGATACTCGGGAGCTTGAGCGCAACGATTACTCCTACACCATAGACACGCTTATCAGTCTGCGCCAGCAGTTTGGCGAGAATACAGCCTTGTGCTGGCTGATGGGCAGCGATGCTTTTGCCTCAATTGATCGCTGGCACCGCTGGCAGGAACTGCTGGATTACTGCCACATCGTGGTGGTGCAGCGCCCGGGTAATCAAATCAAGCCTAGTAAAGCGGCAGCGCAATTACTTAGTGAGCACATATGCGAAAAGGCAACAGCTATGACATTCACACCTGCCGGAAAGATACTGCCGATAGAAGTGGATGCACTGAATGTATCGTCCACCTCCATACGCCAAAAGCTGGCAGCTGCTGAGGATATCAGCGGTTTGCTACCGCTATCAGTGCAGCAATACATCAAACAGCACGGTTTATATCAAAGCAATAATTGAATATCGAGCGCGGCTGCCGCTTCTGTGAAATCGGCATCCGGCAGATGGGGTATGAGCCCCAAACAAGGGGCTTTGATACGGGCTTTCAGCGTATCAAGATTCTCAGGCAGCATCTGCATGTCTGCATCTATCTGGTTGGCAACCCAGCCTGCCAATTTGAGACCGCGATGCTCGATTGCTTCTACCGTCAACAAAGCATGGTTGATGCAGCCCAGACGCATGCCAACCACCAAAATCACTGGCAGACGCAGGCTGATGGCAATCTCGTGTGTGCTGATCTTGTCGTTGAGCGGTACCATAAAACCACCAGCACCCTCCACCACCACGACATCGGCCTGCCGCACCAGCTCAGTGAATGTGGATTTGATTTTTGCCAGGTCGATTGGCACCCCGGCCTCCTTCGCCGCCAGATGGGGGGCAATCGCCGGGCCAAATGCATAAGGGTTCACTTCAGCCACCGGCAGTTTTAGGCTACTTGCTTGCCTGTGCATGACGACATCTTCCGACAGCCATTCACCGTTGACGAGTTGACAGCCCGATGCCACCGGTTTCATGGCAACACTTTCATAGCCGCGATTGGCGAATGCATGCGCCAGAGCGGAAGTCACCAAGGTTTTACCTACATTGGTATCAGTACCGGTAATAAAAAACGCTGCTTTCATGTCTATATCTTTTTGCTGTGAAACTTGATGGGTGAGACCCCGTCTATCGTGTCTGGTTTAACCGCAGGCTTCCAGGCGTGGCCGTAAACCACTTCATAGGTGGCGGGCAGTTTGCCCTGGTCGCGGAATGCCTCGTAATTGGCTGTCAGTTGTTGCAGGAAACCTCTTCCCAGCAAACCACGGTTGCGTCCTTCTGCGGCATTGTGCGCACCTATCGCCTTGAGGTCACGCATCACGCCGAGTACATCATCATAGGTCAGTGTAAATCGCTCTACATCCAGCACAGGCGCACTAAATCCAGCACGTACCAGCGCATCGCCGATATCGTGCATATCAATGAAACGACTTACATGCACATGCTCAGCATCCACA
>CAYXMC010000121.1:0-5577 GCA_964466095.1 uncultured Methylophilaceae bacterium
CAAAGTGCATTATTTACCTTGATCCAGCGCCCAGACAGATCTACCAGCGCCATCCCGATGGGCGCAAAGTGAAATGCGCTTTCAAACATATCTTCACTGCTATAGTTCCCGCTAGAGGTAGATACTGACGTTGCCGTTGAAAGGAAATGGATTTTGTTCGACTGCATTTTCTTACTTCCTGTACTTACATTCCATGACTCTCAAAATAGTTTTTCTGCCATTCGACAAGATCGACAGGCGAAACCGGCTGCTTGTACAAGTAGCCTTGTACCTGGCGGCAACCAAGCTGCCCCAACTTATCTGATTGCTCCTGTGTCTCTACGCCTTCGGCAATCACGCTCAAGCCCAAGCCTTGCGACATATCAATCAGACTTTTGACGATGGTGGCATCCTGCTGGTTGTGCACCAGTTCATGGACAAAGCTGCGATCAATTTTCAGCTTGTTGATCGGCAGATGGCGTAACAGGCTGAGAGAAGAGTAGCCTGTGCCGAAATCATCCACTGCAATAGAGACTCCTAGGTTACGAATCTCTTCTAGTAGCTCGTGCACTTGCGGGCCATCACTGGTCAGTGCAGTCTCGGTCAGTTCGATCTCCAGCACACTGGCTGGCAAGTCGTTAGCTATCAAGGCACCACGAATCACATCCACCAGTTCTGAGCGTAACTGCACTGCCGAGACATTGACGGCGACCAGCGGGATATTCAGCCCCTGTTTTTTCCATTGCGCGAACTGTCTCAGCGCTTCTTCAATCACAAACTGGCCAAGCTGCCAGATCATGCCGTTTTCCTCAGCAAGGGGGATAAACTTGAGTGGCGAAACTATGCCAAATTTTGGATGGTTCCAACGTAACAGCGCTTCCACTCCTGCAATCTGCTGAGGGTTCAGCATGAGTTGTGGCTGGTAATGCAAAATGAACTCATTGTGCTTGAGCCCTTGCCCCAGATCGGCTTGCAGGGTCACACGCTCGTATGCGTGGCGATTCATCTCGGTGCGATACAGACAATACTGGTTGAGTCCCTGCTGTTTGGCTTGATACATGGCGAGATTGGCATGCGCAATCAGTGTTTCTTCTGATTCACCGTGATCCGGATAGATGGCAATACCGATATTGCAATCCAGACGTATGTTTTGGTTGCCGATGTAGAAAGAACGGTTGACTTCGGCCATGAGTTTTTCGGCAAGATGAATCACGTCATCGTCTTTTTCGATTTTAGGGAGTAGAACCACGAATTCATTGCCGTCAAAGCGTGAGACGGTATCCACTTCACGCAGACTGCCGGTCAGACGTTCTGCTAGTTGCTGCAAGACGGCATCACCAGTGTTGTGCCCCATGGTGTCATTAATCAACTTGAATCTATCAAGATTAATGAAGATAAAAGCAAAACTATTTCTCTCACGTGCAGCAGTCTTGATGCACTGGCGCAAACGGTCCATGACCACCACCCGGTTTGGTAATGCCGTCAAAGGATCGCGAGTGGCCAGATACATGGCTTCCATTTCTGCAGACTGACGTTTTACAACCTCTTCTTCCAGTTCTGAAAGTCGTTTTCGCAGCTCTAATTCAGTCACTACTTCTTTTGCGAGCACCTTGAGAATTTCGCATTCGGTTTCGTCCAGATGTCGTGGTATGCGGTCGATGACGCAAAGTGTACCGATGGCTTCGCCTTCACGCATGATGAGGGGCACACCAGCATAAAAACGGATATTAGGATCGCCAAGTACCAGTGGGTTGTTGGCAAAGCGCGGGTCTTGCAAGGCGTCTTCTACCTGCATCAGCTCAGTTTGCCGTATCGTGTGATCGCAAAATGCAATCTCTCTTGGCGTTTCATGTGCTACCAGCCCATGGCGAGATTTAAACCACTGGCGGTCCTGGTCTACCAGGCTGATCAAGGCGATCGGCATTTTCAAGACCAGACCAAGCAGGCGGGTTATGCGGTCAAAGGCTTCTTCGGGGGGAGTGTCCAGAATGTTCAGCTTATGCAGAGCGGTCAGGCGCTGTTGCTCATTTTTGAAGCTGGTATTCAGACAACTGGTGATTTTCTCCAAAAACTCTGCACCAGCCAGCGATTTATCGAAAAACGCATCGGCCCCAGCGTCCATGCAAGCTTGACGATAGACCTCCAGCGAACTGTTGGTGAGGATAATCACCTTGGCCGGATTCTGCGCTTTACGCATGGTCTTTAACACATTCAAACCGCTACCCGGAGAAAGCTTGAGATCCATAATAACCAGCCCCGGTTTGCTTTGCTCTATCAGAGTGATTGCCTCGTTTTCCGAGACAGCATGACCTATGATTTCCGCAGTAGGGAAGTCGGCCAGCAGTCGTTTAAGCGAATCTGCAACCAGTGGTGAATCTTCAACGAGGGCAATTTTCATGTGGCAACCTTTTTACAGTGTTGCCAGAATACTGCTGCTTATGCCATGCAAATATCAGTCAAGGCTGCCTTTGCATGTGGGATAGTGCGCCGACTGTTTGTAGGATATTTCCTACAAGAATGACTGACTAATCAGAAAGCAGGCCATTTGAGAGGCAATAACGAGTGAGTTCGCTATTGGTTTTCAGGTTCATTTTTTCCATGATGCGGGAACGATAGGTACTGACCGTCTTCACTGAGAGGTGCATGTATTCTGCGATCTGGCCGACTTCCTTGCCATTGGCAAGCTGTATCATCACCCTATATTCCTGACTGGAAAGAGATTCGTGTGGCAGCTGGTTAATGGATTTACCCCCAGTCAGAAAACCTGCCAATTGCTCGGCCAGCGTAGAGGTAATGTACTGTCCACCAGCCAGAACACGTTTCATGGCTACAATCAGCTCTTCACCGGCACGCTCTTTGTTCAGATAGGCAGAAGCACCCATTTGCAAGGATTTAATAGCGTAGGCTTCTTCCGCATGCATGCTCATGATGAGCACAGGTACATTGGGTGCTATCCGACGCATCCTTATCAGTATTTCCATGCCACTGGCATCTGGCAGTGATAAATCCAAGGTCATACAATCCAGTGTCTGTTTGCGCGCCACTGCTTCGGCTTTTTCAAGATTTTCCGACTCCAGCACTTCTGCATCTGGCCAATGACTCTGCACGAGTGCCTTCAAGCCACCACGCATGATGGGGTGATCTTCAACAATGAGTATGCGCATCCTGATCTGCCTCTTTATTTTTGGTGGAGAGGAATGGTGATACGTACTCGTACACCGCCGTGCTCTGGCGACTGGATTGTAGTCTCGCCACCGGCAATTTCTGCGCGCTCACGCATCCCTAGGCGCCCCAAAGATATACGACCATCGTTTTTGTCTTGCAAGCCTTGTCCGTTGTCTTCGATATCAAGCTGATATGCCTCAGCAGTCAGTCTGTCAGTGATTTTCACCTGACTGGCTTTGGCATGGCGCATGACATTGGTGACGGCTTCCTGAGTGATACGAAAGAGCTGAGTATTCTGTTCCTGACTCAGTAGATGATCGTTATTTACATCCACGGCAAATGTCAGCCCTGAGCCTGAAGTATGCGAGTTGCAATGATGCTGGATGGCGGCGCCAAGACCCAAATCGTCTAGCATTGGTGGACGCAAGTCTGCGGCAATCCTGCGAGCGACAGCTACACCATGGTCAAGGTTGGCATTCAGGACTTCAAAATTATCTCCCAGCAGCGCTTGGTATTTGCTCTTATCCATTGTAGAAAAACTCATCTTGATAGCGGTAAACACCTGTCCGAGTTGATCATGTACCTCACGGGAAAGGCGCGCGCGCTCCTCTTCGATGCTGGAGGCAAGCTCGCTGGCGAATCTAAAAATCTCTTCTCTGGCCTGTTCCAATTCGGCCGTACGTTGTTGAACCAATGTCTCCAGATTGTTGTTCATACTTGTGAGTTCGGCTTGTAGCCTGATTCTGCGTTGTTGCTCCACATAAAGCCGTATAAATGCAGCTATCATCAGAGCGCTACCGCCAAGCAACATCAATAGATTAAAAGCCAGTGCACGGCGTTGTTCAAAAGCTACATTTTCTCGCACTTTTTTAATGCTGCCCCAGATATGCTGGTCAAGTCCATGAAATGTGATACGCAGTGCATCCATGGCTTCTTTGCTATCTTCGTTTAGCTCTTGTACACCGGGAAAACCAGCAGTTTGCCGCAGTACAATCACCCTAGCTGATATTTCCTTAAATTCTTCAATCAGTTTGTGGATGTGTGGGCCTATTAGTTCGATATTAGGAATAACACTGATTTTTTTATCAAAATCTTTTTGTGTTTCGTCTAGCGTTAACATGGCCTGATCGTAAGGCTCTAGGAAACGGTCTTCACCAGTAATGGCGTATCCACGTTGACCAGTTTCGATATCTTTTAATTGGGAAAGTAAATCTCGTGATGCCAGCAAAGCTTCGAAATGGCGCTTGCGAATCTCTACACTACGTATGGCAGACTCTTGCGTAAAGTAATCAAGGCATGCAATTAGAATAAACAGGCACAGGCTGGCCACGCCCATCAGGCTGGCCGATAAAAATGGATTTTTTCTTATTGGTTTAAGCATGATGATTTCATTCATACTTATCCTGTTTTTATTTAGACGATGATTATTGCACAACTTATTTTCTAAAAATTGTGAAGTAAATCACTACTGATGAGTAAGCACTTTTTATGTAATTGTTCAGCTGTCTGTATCTCCATCTGGAATTTATGTACTGCTACCCTGTCAGGTAATATATAGACTACTGCTGTTGCGGTCGCCCGCGATCGATTTAATCAAGCGCCCAGTAGGGCGCTGTTAGTTTTCAATTTAAATTTCAATCCCGTTTTTCCTAACTCCGGGTGTTTTACAAGGAGGCCACTTATGCTGGCAAAGCATTTTCGTGACATATTTTTGCTGGTTTCAGGTTTGCTATTGCTTAGCCATGCCTGCGCTGATGAAGTACGCATGCGTAATGGAGATGTAATTAGCGGACAGATCGTCAAAAAGGAAACCGACAAGCTGATATTCCGGACTTCGTACGCTGGTGAGTTGCAGATTCAGTGGTCGGAAGTGCTCAACCTGATTTCCGATGAACCTGTCCATGTCGTTTTGTCCGATGGCGCCAGCATACGTGGAACGCTACAGGAATCAGAGGTTGGAGAAGCTAAAGTCCAACCGCCCAAGGAAATCCAGGGCAAGGATTTTGACTTGCGCGAGACCCGTTATATCAACCCATCACCCGATCTGACAGGGGAGGGTGTACGCTGGACGGGTAATATCAATGCTGGCGGGACAATGACGCGCGGCAATAATGAAACCGAGGCACTACGTTTTGACGCAGAGACAATCGCCAGAACTTTAAAAAACCGATACACGATAGGCGGAATTTTCAATCGGGCAGAAGATCGTGGTAACAACACACAATTCAATAGTCGCGGCTATGGCAAGGTCGACCGTTTCTTCTCGCCAAAGTGGTATGCCTATGCCAATGCAACGCTGGAAAACGACAGGTTCCGTGATCTGCGGCTACGTAGCACCACAGGTATTGGTAGTGGTTACCAGGTATTTGAAACGCCTGACCTTAATCTCTCGCTGGAAGGTGGTGTCAACTACATCAAACAGGATTACTACGA
>CAYXMC010000122.1:0-5556 GCA_964466095.1 uncultured Methylophilaceae bacterium
GCTCGGTCAATGCGGCACTGGTTTTTGCCATCTGCATCAGGGAAAACAAGCCTTCCTGCATACGTGCACCGCCGCTGGCAGAAACACAAATAAATGGACATTTATGTTCAATAGCTGTCTGCACGCCGCGGACAAAACGCTCACCAACAACAGACCCCATGGAGCCACCCATAAACTTGAACTCAAAGGAAGCGGCAACAACAGGCAGAGTCTTGATAGCCCCCTGAATGACGATCAGGGAATCCGTTTCCCCTACTTCACTTTGTGAGGCTTTGATACGGTCAGCATAGCGCTTGCTATCCTTAAACTTGAGCGGATCCACAGGCTGGACTTCAGCACCGATTTCATAACGACCCTCGGTATCAAGCAAGAGATTCAGGCGATCACGTGCAGAAATGCGGTTATGATGCCCACACTTGGGACATACTTCAGCATTGCTTTCCAAGTCTGTTCGGTAAAGTACAGCCTCGCATGAAGGACATTTACTCCACAAGCCTTCAGGAACTGTTTTCTTGCTTGCTCCGGCCGGGCGGTTAATCTTGGGAGGTAGAAGTTTCTGCAACCAGCTCATGGGTTTATTCCTTATGCAATATCTTTATCAGGCAGATTAAATTGAATCTATCGCGGTACGCAATTCGGCCATTAATGCCGTGATGTTGGCTATCAAGTTTTGAGAGTCAGACTGCTCAATCGCTTGCACCATCCGGCTACCTACGACTACAGCATCAGAGATTTTGGCAACAGCTGTTGCAGTTGCTGCGTCTCGTACACCAAAGCCGACACCTATCGGCAGATTGGTTTTCGCCTTAATGGCAGCCACCTTGGATGAAACATCGATGATGTCCAGATTCTGTGCGCCGGTTACACCCTTGAGAGAAACGTAATAAACAAATCCTGTTGCCTGCTCAAGAATAAGATCAACACGGGCTGGCTCGGTGGTTGGGGAAAGCAAGAAGATAGGGTCGATCTTTCGCTTCTTAAGTAAAAGTGCAAAGTCTACACATTCTTCAGGCGGGTAATCCACAGTCAAAACACCATCGACTCCAGCATCCAGCGCCTTGTCGGCAAAGACCTCCTGGCCCATTGCCTCGATAGGATTGGCGTATCCCATCAAAATAATCGGAGTTTTGTCATCTTTGAGCCTGAACTCCTTCACCATCGCCAAGACAGCACTCAGACCGACATGATGAACCAGCGCACGCTCACTGGCACGCTGAATCACGGGACCATCAGCCATAGGGTCAGAGAATGGCACGCCAAGCTCTATCAAGTCTGCGCCAGACTCAACCATCGCATGCATCATCTCTATCGTACGATCAGGATGCGGATCTCCAACTGTAATGTAAGGGATAAGCGCTTTTTTACCAGACTGCTTTAATGCAGCAAATGTTGTTTGAATTCGAGACATGGATTACAGGGAGATTCCGGAAAGTTTTGCGACTGTGTTGATATCCTTATCACCACGACCAGAGAGATTAACCAGCAGTACTTGATCAGGCGACATAGTAGCTGCAAGTTTTTCTGCATAAGCCAGCGCATGACTGGACTCCAGTGCTGGGATTATGCCTTCAGTTCGGCACAGGCTATGGAAAGCAGCCATCGCCTCCTCATCTGTTACTGCAACATATTCAGCACGCTTGATATCCTTCAGCCACGCATGCTCAGGTCCTACTCCCGGGTAATCCAGCCCGGCGGAAACCGAGTGGGTCTCAATGATCTGCCCATCAGCATCCTGCATCAGGTAAGTACGGTTACCATGTAATACACCTACCGGGCTATTGGCTGTCAATGGTGCGGCGTGTTTGCCTGTTTCAATGCCATAGCCGGCTGCCTCTACACCAATCAGCCGCACATTCGGCACATCAATGTAAGGATAAAAGATACCCATAGCATTAGAGCCGCCACCAACACAAGCAATTACTGCATCAGGCTGGCGGCCAAGCATTTCCTGCATCTGCTCTTTGGCTTCCACACCAATCACTGCCTGAAAATCTCTCACCATCATCGGATATGGGTGGGGGCCAGCTACAGTACCAATAATATAAAAAGTATTGGCAACATTGGTCACCCAGTCACGCATCGCTTCATTGAGCGCATCCTTAAGTGTTTTAGAACCGGACTCAACCGGCACCACAGTTGCTCCAAGCAATTTCATGCGAAACACATTAGGAGCTTGGCGCTTAACGTCCTCAGACCCCATGTAAACCACGCACTCCAAACCCAAGCGTGCCGCGATTGTTGCGGTTGCGACGCCATGCTGGCCGGCCCCTGTTTCGGCGATCACACGTGGTTTTCCCATACGTTTGGCCAGCAATGCTTGGCCTATAGTATTGTTTACCTTGTGCGCCCCTGTGTGATTAAGGTCTTCTCGCTTGAGATAAATCTTTGCGCCACCAACTTTCTCAGACCAGCGTTTGGCGTAATAAATAGGGCTAGGACGGCCAACAAAATGCTTCAAGTCATAAGCGAACTCAGCCAGGAATTCAGGATCATGACGGTATTTCTCATACATGACCCTAAGTTCTTCTAGGGCTTCCACCAAAGTTTCAGCTACAAAGATACCGCCATAAGGACCGAAATGGCCACGCTGGTCGGGCATATCATAAACTTGCATTACTCACTCCTCGCATGAATGCAGCAATCTTAGCTGCATCCTTGATTCCTTTTGATTTTTCCACTCCGCCGCTGACATCGACAGCGTAAGGTTTGACTTGCCGGATGGCAGCCTCTACGTTTTCCGTTGTCAGCCCACCTGCCAACACCACCTTTGTAGCGAGGGATGTGGGTATCAGTGCCCAGTCAAAAGTCTGGCCTGTACCACCGGGCATGCCTTCGTTATAGGTATCCAGCAACAAGGCACTAGCATCACTGTAATCTTGCTCACATTGTAGCAAATTTGTGTCCGCTTTGACTCTAATTGCCTTCATATAAGGCAGCTGGTACCTACGGCATTCGTCTGGGGTCTCGTCACCATGAAATTGCAATAACTGAATACCTGTTTGGGCAATGATCTCGTTAATCTCTTCAGTGGACTCGTTTACAAACAAGGCAACAGGCGTAATAAATGCTGGCAAATCTCGAACTATCCGTTCTGCTTGAGTGGGGCTGACATATCTTGGGCTTTTCTTGTAAAAAACCAAACCTATCGCATCTGCGCCGCAGGCAACAGCGGCTTGAGCATCCTCCAAGCGGGTAATACCACAAATTTTGACTCTGGTACGCACGGATTTCATCATTAAAATTGAACAGGTTACTAGGTTAGCCGAAAGGTGTTCAGCTGTCACATCTCAAATTAACAAGCTTAGACGGCGTTGCGTAGCGGGCAGTTTCCATTTTTCGTCATAACTCACACCAACCAAGTACAAACCATCCGGGGAGAAAGTGGGTGGCGCCAAACTCCGATCTCGCCCATCTAATAATGTTTTCATATACTCGGGCGGGTAACGACCTTTTCCTACATAAACAAGGGTTCCTACCATATTGCGCACCTGGTGATGTAAGAATGCCCCAGCTCTGAATTCAAACAATATTGAGTCACGTTGTCGGCTGATGTCTGCCTGATGCATATGTTTGATTGGAGACCTAGCCTGACATTCAGCCGCACGAAATGCACTAAAGTCATGCTCGCCAAGCAAGTAGTTTGCAGCTTCTTGCATCAGACTTAAATCAAGCCGGTGATGAAACCACCCAGCTCGCCCAGACAGGACTGCTGGAGCCACCGCCGAATTAACAAGCAAGTACTGATAACTGCGGCTAGTAGCATCAAAACGTGCATGAAAATCATCATCTACTTCTTGTGCCCATAACACGCGCAAACTGGCAGGCAATTTTGCATTTACCCCCCTAACCCATGCACTTGTTGGTCTACAGGTCTGGGTATCGAAATGTACAACCTGATTTAAGGCATGAACACCGGCATCCGTGCGCCCTGCAGCAATCACGCGCAATGTGTGTCCCGCCATCTCTACCAAGGCTGATTCCAATGCATCCTGCACACCACAACCTCCAGGTTGGCTTTGCCAACCGCAGAATGAACTCCCGTTATACTCGAGCGCCAATACTATTCTCATATCACCACATAACCCACGAACAACAATGCTATCGCAAAAATCCAGTCTCTTTTTCGAAAATGTGGCATTGAAATCTCAATCATATCTAGTCGAGCATCTACTGGATCTCTACCATCAAGCAGATGTTCAACATCCTCAACCAGATTCAACTTCTTTGCTTCAATACGCATTTCGACATAATGCAAAGTCAACCATAAGCGGACTGCAAACCTTTCGGCTGAAAACCCTAAACGAGACAAAGGCCTAGCCAAAAAAAAGATACCAGAAATCAATTGTTCTTTGGTCGTTGTTGCCAGAACGATAGTCAGCGCTGACAGCATCACCAACAAACGCAGTATCTGTACAGTCCCTTGCTTGATACCTTCATAGGTTGGGGCCCAATCCAGCGGAAACATACTGATGTACTCCCCTGGTGTATTAAATCCATAAATCAGAAAAATTGAAATAAACAACCAGCGCATCTTCCTCAACAAATTGAGATACAACGAGGCTCGCAAAACAATCAAAAAAAGCATAATCAAGAAAAACAGCGATATAAGCTGCATATTGCCCAGATTTTGCACAAGCAATGCAAAAACCATCAAGCTCACGATTTTTAAAGAGGGATGCAAGTTTTGTTTACCATAATTTTGAATTTACTAATAAAAAAGCCGGGCTCTTAGCCCGGCTTTTTTGATTCTCATCGCATTAACCCAAACTGGACAACAAGTCTTGTGCGCGCTTGCGCTGGTTGGGGCCACCTTCCTTCAGAACCTCATCCAAAAGCTCTCTGGCGCCTTCAGAGTCACCCATATCGATATAGGCAGTCACTAAATCCAGCTTGGTTTCAACTTCAGACGATTCAGCAATATCTTCTACCAACTCTGCGCCAGATGTCTCTGCTTCTGCTGGCGCATCAAGATCAAGACTGATACCTGATAAATCGATTTCCGGGGCAGCTGAAACCGCGGGTTCAGGTATTGCCATATCAGGCAACTCAAGATCAGATGAAGTAGTATCTTCACCGACATCAAGATCAAAGCTGATATCAAGACCACTATCAAGTTCAGGTAAATCATCAACTGCGACTGCTTCCGTCACCACTGTTTGTTCAAAATCCGGAAGCTCTAAATCAATCGATGCGGCAGGTGCAGACAGTTCTTCAGTTGCTGAAGCTTCTGTGGCAATTTCCGGCAAATCGAAACTGATATCTACAGATTCAGATATCGGAGCAGCATCAGTTGCCTCGCCCAAAGTATCAAGTTCAGGCATAGCCAAAGCTTCACCGGACATGGTGGACTCAAATGCGGGTGTTACATTTTCGGCTGCAGGCACAGCAAGCTCCGGCATCTCAAGACCCGGCATGGTATTACCGAAATCAGGCAACTCAATTTCAGCATCAGAATCAGCAGGCGTTTCCACCTCAATATCCATACCCGGAATAGTCTGGGTAGAAGCAAGATCGAACTCAAGCGCTGTATCAGCCGTTACTTCTGGCTCTACTGTA
>CAYXMC010000123.1:0-5546 GCA_964466095.1 uncultured Methylophilaceae bacterium
GACGATTTCGATATAGGCCCGCTTACCTGGGTCAAGGATGAGATTGATCAGGCGCTGAAAAGCGTTCTGGACAACTATGCTGCTGTTGCCGCAAACCTTGAGGATCTAGCACCACTTCGTTTTTCCCAAACGCATCTATATCAGGTCAGCGGTGCCTTGGATATGGTGGGGCTTGAAGGCTGCAAACGCTTCTGTGGCGAAATTGAGAAATTGACTGGCAAGCTTGAAAAGAAGGCTATCCCTGCCAGTGCCGAAGTTATTGATCACCTGACACAGTCCATCTATGCGCTCAGCGCTTACCTTCAGGATTTGCTGAATGGCATGCCTGACATGCCGATGCGACTGTATCCACAGCTTTCTGCAATTGCTGCACTACAAGGTGAGCAGGTAGATGAGAGCGAATTATTCTTTCCTGATACTTCCTTCCGTGCCCCTAAAGACTTGCCTAGTAAAGAGCTGCCCGAAAACGAAGTGGCAAGCTATATTGGTGAGCAAAGATCAGCATTCCAGAAAGCCTTGCTGAATTGGATCAAGTCTGGCGCGGATAATGGCTTACAAGATATGCGGTCAGCACTGGAAAATGTGCAGCAGATACAAACTCAGGCTGTGAACAAGACGCTGTGGTGGGCTGCAACTGCATTTATCGACGCCTTGGCGCAGGATGTGCTGGCACAAAATAATGGCGCAAAGCGTTTATGTCGCCGTATAGACCAGCAGTTGAAATCGATGGGTGAGGGCAGCGCCCGTGCTTCTGGCAACCTGCTACGAGACATTCTTTACTATCTCTCAATTAGTGCTGATAGCAGCGAGCTTGTCACACGAGTTAAACAGATTTTTGAGCTTGATAAATTCAAACAGCCTGTCACGGAAGAGATTGCGACCATTAGCGAAGTATCTGCTGAGGAGCTCGCCACTATCGAACAGTTGTTGCAAGCCATTGATAAACTCAAGGATGTCTGGACTGGTTTTGCCGAAGGTAATCAGGGTAGCCTAGAGATATTCCTGAACCAGTTGGGCAGTCTGATTGAGTCAAGCCAAGCTCTAAGTAACCGCCATGTGGCAGCTCTGTTTGCTAGCCTGCATGAACTGGCAACCGCGCTTGAACTTGACTCGAGCAAGATCAACGAATCTGCCCTGATAGAAACGGCAGCTGGCCTTAATTTGTTGGAAGATGTCTTGCGTGACTATCTGCGTATTGATGCAGAAACTACACAAAAACTTGATACGCAAGTAAGCCGTATACAAGATGTGCTTGGTGGCGGGCCTATGGCAGACCTCTCTGGTGCTGCGGCTGGTCAACTTGATAGTAACGTTTTGCTTGCTGTTGCGGAGCAGGTCAAGGATGCGTTGAAGGTGATTGAGCAATCCTTGGATAGCTACTTCCGAAATCCCGCTGATAAAGCGGTACTGGATGCAGCAGACAAGCCCTTAGAGCAGGTGATTGCGGCTTTTGATATGCTGGAGATGCCCGTGCCTGCTGGGATTGCCAGCATTTCAGCGAAGATGGTCTCAGGTTTCAAGACTGTTCAGTCAGCAGACACCAAGCGCTTTGAACTGGTTGCTGAAAGCCTGAGTATGCTCGGCTTTTTTGTCGATGAATTGCCAAGAGCCAGACCTGAATCTTATGAGGCGCTTGACGGTGCCCTTTCTAGGCTTGAGCAGGAAATGTCGGTGATTACTGAAGCTCCGGCAGAAAGTGGTGCTGAGGAAATTATCGAGTTGCTAGATGGATCGGTTGTTGAGTCCCCGCTGTCGATGGAGATTCCTCCTGTCGCTGTGGTTGAAGAAGTGGTTGCTAGCAAGAAAAAACCAAAAATTACAGTTTCCATACAGAGCGCTCCGGCGTCTGTCATAGATGTCCCAGCAGTGACGGCGCCACCAGTGATTGATAGAGCTGCTGATGCCGAGTTGCTGGAAATTTATCTGGCTGAAACTGAAGAGGTGCTCGCAACAGTTGCCCAAAACTTGCAGGCACTGCGTGTAAATGCCACCGACAAGGATGCTCTCACTGAAGTGCGCCGTGGCTTCCATACGCTGAAAGGCAGTGGTCGTACAGTCGGCCTGCAAGCATTGGGGGAAGTGGCCGGTAGCATAGAAAAACTACTGAACCTGATTATCGATAAAAAACTAAGCCCTACACCTTCGCAAATTGTATTCATAGAAAAAGCCAGTGCTGCTTTTGCTGGCTGGGCTGCCAAATTACAGGAAGCTGGGGAAGTTGAGCTGGATAATGCCGAATGGCTTAAACAGGCGGCAGCATTAGAGAATGAAGTTGCCAACCAGGCTGTGGCACCGGTTTCTGAAGATGTGCTGATTGGGGGTACCCATAAAATCAGCCGTGCTCTTTTCAACATCTTCATGGGCGAAGCTGAGCAGCATATGAAGACACTGCAGGACGCGGTATCTGTATTGTCTGTAGATGCTGAGCAGAAGCCTAGCCATGAAAGCCGCAGAGCCGCTCATACCCTGGCCAGCAATGCTGGTACGGCCGGCTTCAAAGCCATGGGGGAATTAGCACGTGCTCTGGAGTACTGGTTGGATGTCCATTCTGGCAACTGGACTGCTGATGCAATCAAGATGTACCAAAATGTTGTGGTTGCTCTTGCCAAAATGCTGGCAAAGGCGGCTCAACTTGAACAGCCAAAGCAATCGGCAGCCTTACTGCGTGCTCTTAACAAAGCTATCAAGGCCGCCTCTGCTGAAGCTGAAGCAGCAGTTGAATCAGAGGCAGAAGTTGTTGAAATTGATCTTGCCCTGCCTGAGGAACTAATGGCTACCTCAGATGAGATTGAGTCAATTGAAGAGTCACCGACAGGCCATATTGATTTCGACCTGCCAGAGTTGGCGGAAGCTCAACAATCTGCTGAAGTTGAAGAGATTTCAGTTGCAATTGACGAGGCTGAAATTGAGTCTCTGAAAGAGGCCGAAATTGCCCCAGAGGTGGCAGCAAGTCAGCCGCCTGCGGATAATAAACAGGCCACAGTTGATCAGGAACTGCTGACCATGTTTATTGA
Source organism: uncultured Methylophilaceae bacterium (assembly GCA_964466095.1). Taxonomy (GTDB): domain Bacteria; phylum Pseudomonadota; class Gammaproteobacteria; order Burkholderiales; family Methylophilaceae; genus CAYXMC01. The sequence continues at coordinate 3,015 of CAYXMC010000123.1, forward strand.
AGAGGCCAAGGAACTGGTGCCTCAGGTTGGCAGTGCCTTGCGGGCATGGCGCGCCGAACCGCAAGAGACAGACCATCCCGATTCCTTGCAAAGAGCCTTGCACACACTTAAGGGCAGTGCGCGTATGGCAGGTCAGTCATCGCTAGGCGATACAGTGCACGCACTGGAAGACCGCGTGATCAAAGTACTTAAGACTAAAGTCACGACGACTGACTTTGATGACATGTTTGCGGAGCTAGACCAGATTGGCGCATATCTTGAAGACTTGGTAGGTACTGGAGCAGGTGGCCGTACTAGCGCTGTTGCGACTCCCGGACGTTCTTCCAACCGTCGCGCACAATATCTGCGTTTGCGCGCTGATGTGCTAGATAGGTTGATTAATGAAGCTGGTGAAATCAGTATTGCCCGCTCCCGTATGGATAGAGAAATGCAAGGGTTCAAGCAATTCTCACTCGACCTGACCGAGAGTGTATTCCGTCTGCGCAATTACCTACGTGAGCTGGAAATCGAGGCAGAAAGTCAACTGCAGTCGCGGATGTCGCATTTGCAGGAAACTAATGAAACATTCGATCCGCTGGAATTTGACCGGTTTACACGACTGCAGGAACTCACCCGGATGATGGCGGAAAGCGTCAACGACGTTTCTACCATTCAGCATGGATTGCTGATGAATCTGGATGAGACCGAATCCGCTTTGCAGCAGCAGAACCGCATGAATCGTGAACTGCAACATGGCTTGATGAATGTGCGTATGGTGCCGTTCTCACTTGTATCTGAGCGTTTGCAACGTATCGTACGCCAGACATCCCGTGAGCTATCCAAACCAGTAGAGATGGTGATTGATGGCGAGGATGTAGAGATTGACCGCAGTGTGTTGGAGAAAATTGGCGCTCCGCTGGAACACTTGCTACGTAATGCCGTAGCTCATGGTATGGAAAACCCGGCGCAGCGTAAGAAAGCTGGCAAGTCGGCGGAAGGTAGCATTACCCTGAAAGTACGTCATGAAAGCGATGAAATCATCCTGACCGTCACGGATGACGGCGGGGGTATCAACTTAACTCGCGTGCGTGAAAAGGCTATCGAAAAGGGCTTATTCTCTCCAGACCAGGATTTAAGCGAACAAGAGCTACTGTCTGTTATATTTGAGCCCGGATTCTCAACCGCGGCTGATGTGACACAGATTGCTGGTCGAGGTGTCGGCCTTGACTCGGTGCGTAGCGATATCTCCGCCTTGGGTGGTCGTATCGACGTGAATAACGCTGTTGGTCAGGGTGCAGTATTTAGCATTTACCTGCCGGTGACATTGTCAGTTGCACAGGTTGTTATTGTGCGTGCTGGTAGCCGTACTTTTGCATTGCCATCGGTGATGGTAGAGCAAGTGCAAAAACTCAAACCAACGGCACTTGCTGCAGCTTATGAATCTCAAGGACTGGAGTGGTCGGGGCGTCACTACCCCGTGCATTTCCTTAGCCGTCTGATTGGTGATACAGCCCATACTCCAGAGCCTCAGGCTTATACACCTGTCTTATTATTGCGGAGTGGTACATACCAGATTGCCTTGCATGTAGATGAAATCGTAGGTAATCAGGAAGTTGTAATGAAGCCCATCGGCCCACAACTGGCGCGCGTCCCGGGCATGATAGGCGCCACCGTGATGGGGGATGGTAGTATCGTACTTATCTTGAACGCGGTACAACTTGCTAATCGTGAGTTCCTTGCTGTAGGCAGCGTCAAGATCAGCCATACCCCTGCCGCAGTAACTGCGGTTGAGGAGAAAACTGCATCGGTCGTGATGGTGGTTGATGACTCACTGACAATGCGCAAGGTGCTCAGTCGCTTGCTGGAGCGCGAAGGACACAAAGTGCTGGTGGCTAAAGATGGTATGGATGCCTTGCAGTTGTTGCAAGAAATTCAGCCAGACATCATTCTCAGCGATATTGAGATGCCACGTATGGATGGTTTTGAATTCTCCAGAAACGTACGCGCAGATGCCAAGACGGCCGATATCCCGATTGTCATTATCAGCTCACGCACTGCCGACAAGCATCGCAAGCTTGCAGAGGAAATTGGGGTGAATGCCTATCTGGGTAAGCCAGTACAGGATGAGGAGCTGATTGCTCAAGTATCTCAATTACTGGGACGATCGGTAGCAACTTCTGCCAATTGATACAAGCAGTTTTTTTCTGATTTATCGCGTAAAGACTGCTTCGACTCTGACTCGATTCGAGTAAAATCTGCTTGTATGCAGCAGCCTTCTTTTATTCATTTACGTTGCCACAGTGAGTACTCGATTGTGGACGGGACAGTGCGGATTGATGATTACATCAAACGCGCTGTTGCCGACCGGATGCCAGGTCTGGCGCTGACGGATCTGAGTAATCTGTTTGGCGCGGTCAAGTTCTACAAGGCAGCCAGAAGCAAGGGTATCAAGCCGCTATTGGGTTGCGATGTCTGGCTGGAGAATGAAGTAAACCGTGATCAGCCTTATCGCGCCTTGCTACTTTGCCAGAATACAGCTGGCTACCTGAACCT
>CAYXMC010000124.1:0-5532 GCA_964466095.1 uncultured Methylophilaceae bacterium
TGCCAGTCCATCCACTCACGCCAGTGACTGTGGAGGTCTTGCTGTTGCTTTGGTTGATGGTGTAGGTGAAGCCAGTCATGGTGTTTTTACCTACAGCTTGTAAGGTATAGGTTGTGGCATCAGGTGTTCCTGAACAGGAAAAAGTAAAATACTGACTTGAGCTGTTATCTGTATTGCATACGGTTGAGCCAGCATAAGTACGATTGTCTTGGAAATATTGCTCCATCTGAATACGTTTGGTACCAAGGGTAGATGTAGCATCAGGAATTTTGCCTCGTATCACATGATCGCTGTATATAGGTAATGCGATAGATGCGAGAATCCCAATAATCGCAACTACAACCAGCAATTCAATCAATGTAAATCCTTTTTTACTTCGCATTTTTTGCCCCTTTTTCGTTTGTGTATCTTGGTTTAAGAAATATGTCATGTCCATCATTAGCCGATAACCGGTAGCTTTTTTCCTCCCAGCGGTTATCTATGATTGGATTTTGGCATCTATGATAAGATTTAGCTTTCATTTTAAGCTCAAACATGCGTACTTTCTTCTCCCTAATCGCGTTAATGTTGGTGCTGTCTGCATGCGGCACCAAGGGCCTGCTTTATATTCCTGAAAAGCGTTATCCACAGGATCCTGCTCAAAAAGAGACTCCGCAGAAAGAGCCGCATAGCGATGTGGTGCAGTAGTCGGTTGATATCAATTTAAAGAGTATTCATGAATCCATTTAGTCTCAAGAATGGCGAGTTATTTGCCGAAGATGTTGCTTTATCTGCGTTGGCGGCGGATTTCCAGACACCATGCTATGTTTATTCAAGACAAGCGCTTGAATCGGCATTCAAACGTTTTCAATCTGGATTTTCAGGAACTGATCACTTGGTATGCTTTGCTGTCAAAGCTAATCCCAGTCTTGCTATTCTCAACGTTTTTGCTCGTATGGGTGCCGGTTTTGATATTGTTTCCGGTGGTGAGTTGGCGCGCGTAATTGCAGCAGGTGGCGATCCTGCCAAGGTGGTTTTTTCAGGTGTGGGCAAAACAGAATCTGAAATGCGAATGGCGTTGGAAGTAGGCATTTTTTGCTTCAATGTCGAGTCTGCGGCGGAGCTTGAGCGCCTGAATCAGGTGGCTGGCAGTATGCAGAAAATAGCTCCGGTTTCTCTGCGCGTGAATCCTAATGTAGATGCCAAGACACATCCGTACATTTCTACTGGCCTTAAAAACAACAAGTTTGGTGTGGCATATGAAGATGCATTGAGCCTTTATCAGTCAGCTGCAGCAATGCCTAATATTGCTGTACATGGGGTGGATTGCCATATCGGCTCACAGCTGACTGAGCTTTCACCGTTTCTGGACGCGCTGGATCGTATTCTGGTCTTGGTGGATCAATTAGAGGCGGCAGGCATTCAGATACAACACATAGATGCGGGTGGTGGCATCGGTATTTGCTACAGCGACGAAACCCCGCCGGATTTCTCTGCCTATGCTGATGCCATGTTAGAAAAACTGGCTGGCCGCAAGGTTAAGCTGGTGTTTGAGCCTGGTCGAGCCTTGGTTGGTAATGCAGGTTTGTTATTGACTAAAGTGGAATATCTCAAGCACACCGAAGCCAAGAACTTTGCGATAGTCGATGCCGCAATGAACGACCTTATGCGCCCCGCTTTGTACGATGCTTACCATGAGATCACTGCAGTGCACCCACGCACGGGTGATACGCAGGTATACGAGATTGTCGGTCCGGTTTGCGAAAGTGGTGACTTTCTTGGCCATGATCGCAAGTTGGCGCTGCAGCAGGGCGATTTGCTTGCCATCATGTCGGCAGGTGCTTATGGCATGAGCATGAGTTCTAACTACAATACCCGTGCACGCGCGGCAGAAGTAATGGTGGATGGTGAGAAGACTCACTTGATTAGGGAGCGTGAGCAGATCAGCCAACTCTTTGCGCTTGAACGCGTGATTAAGAGTTGATTTTATTACTTGCTTGGTCTGAATTTAGCTGAGCTGAATTTCCTATTGCGCTCTTTTTTGACTGAGCGTAAATTTCAGTTTCCGCAAGGAAATCATAGAATTTCCGGGATGCATCAGAACTATGCGTTCTGAGAAATTCAGCTTAATAAAACTTGATCAGATGGGGGAGATATGAAGAAACTGCTTTTGCTGTTGTTGGCTGTTTTTGCTTTTCAAGCTGTACCTGTAGTATATGCGGCTGGTGAAGAGTTGCCCGAGATTGCGCCGGTTGATGAGCCTGAAGTTCCACCATTGAGCCCACCCTCTCCTGATGATTATAAAAACTAGGGATTGAGCGGCATTAAAAAAGCGAAGGTCAAACCTTCGCTTTTTTGTTTTTGATAACTGCTTTAATCAAAAATTACCGTCTTGTTTGCATATAACAATATGCGATTTTCAATATGCCACCTCACAGCGCGAGACAGCACAATACGTTCGAGATCACGCCCTTTTTGTATCAGATCTTCCACTTGGTCGCGGTGCGAGATGCGGTCGATATCTTGTTCGATAATCGGGCCTTCATCCAGTACTTCAGTTACATAGTGGCTAGTAGCGCCGATTAGTTTCACCCCGCGTTCAAATGCACGGTGATATGGCCGTGCGCCTATGAATGCTGGTAAGAATGAGTGATGAATGTTGATAATCCGTTGTGGATAGCGCTGAACAAAATCGGCAGAAAGTATCTGCATGTAGCGGGCCAGAACGATCAGATCGATATCGTATTGCTCAAACAGGGCGAATTGCTGAGCCTCAGCTTCGGCCTTGTTATCCTTGGTCACTACAATGTGATGGAAGGGAATGCCGTAAAAATCAGCCAAGCGCTTGGTATCCAGATGGTTGCTGATAATGAGCGGAATCTCACAAGCCAGCTCGCCGGTATGGTGCCGATGCAGCAAATCAACCAGACAATGGTCATACTGAGAAACCATAATGGCCATGCGTGTTGGCTTGTTTGAAAGTTTAAGTTGCCATTTCATTTCAAACTTTTCAGCAATCGGCGAGAATAGAGCAGAGAAGTTTTCCGGGTTGATTTCAGAACCTTCCAAGTCCCATTCCACCCGCATCAGGAACAAGTTGTTTTCGGCATCTTGATGCTGGTCCGCATGCAGGATATTGGCATTGTGGCGCAGGAGAAAATCAGCGATCGCCGCAACGATACCTTTGCGGTCTGGGCAAGTCACCAGCAAGGTGGCTGTGTTTTTCATAATTTATGCTTGCACAATAAGATAAAAACGAGATTATACCGGTTTAAGCCTTACAAAATAAGCTTCTGCAGTGCATCTGCTTGTCGGTTGTGGTATCTTTTGACAGGTATATTTCTTGTCTGCGGCTTTGCGGCTGCCTTTCTGGTGTGAAAAAACAATTACCTTATTTTCTGTTGGCGTTTGTTGTTCCTGTAGTCTCAATGCTTTGGTGGTGGGGGCTGTTTTCAAGCGCCAAAATTGAGCTGGCAGAGCGTGGTGGCTATCGCTATGCCTATCTGGATGCACAAGGCGTGTATTCCAAGCTTGCCAAGAAACAGGAGGAAGTTTTGTTTGAGCTTAGAAAGCAAGGCATTACTCCTGGAGCTGAAGTCACCTTGATTCTGACCGATCCACGCACTACACCGCATGATGATTTAAGGGCGCGTACTGGTTTTGCAGTGGATGCGGATACTGAGGTCAAGGAGCCATTAAAATCAGAAGTCATTGCGAACAGGAAGGTTGTCGTGGCGAGTATCAAGGCGCACCCACTTTTGGCTTATGGCAAAACTTACGGTGCTTTGCTAGATTATGCCAAAGCACACAACATCAGTTTGCAGTTACCGACTCTAGAAATAATGGATAACAGTGTATTGAGTATAGAAATGCCATTGGAGACTTCCCCATGAATTTTCTTGCCTTGATAGGTGCATTGGCCCTTACTTATTACCGGCCACTGGCAACGCTGGACTGGATGCAAAAGTTTTATCAGCCTTACGCCAGTTGGCTAGAGCGTAATTTCAACGGTGGCAAGAATCGTCATGGGGTTGTTGCCTGGTTTTTGGGCGTATTGCTACCAAGTTTGCTGGTAGCTTTCGTCTACTTTCTACTCCTCGAGTTTCAGGTTGTGTTGGGTATCTTGTTTGGTGTGGTCGTGCTTTATGTCACGTTGCGGTTTAGCCAATTTGGCGAGCGTGCAGAGAAAATCGTTGCAGCTTTGCGCGACCATAATATAGACCTTGCTCGACAACTGCTGACAGAGTGGGATGGTGCAGAAACTGACCATTACACAGCAGCACAAGTAGCTAAGGTGAGTGTGGAAACAGTCTTGCGGCGCACACATCATGGCTTGTTCGCCCCGGTATTCTGGTTTGCGATTTTGGGGCCTGCTGGTGCGCTGTTGTATCGTTTGTGTCATCTTTCCAAGATTGCCTGGGCACAAAAAGACGAAGGCCTGTTCAGCCGTTTTGCCACCCGTGCGTTCGAGTGGATGGACTGGCTACCTGCGCGGATTACCGCTGGCAGTTTTGCTATCGTGGGTGATTTTGAAGATGCCGTTTACTGCTGGCGTACGCAGGCACAGACCTGGCCAGATAAGGCCTTGGGCATAGTACTCTCAAGCGGGGCAGGTGCATTGGGCGTGAAGTTGGGTGAGCCACTGATCTATCGTGGCGTACTGCAATACCGTCCGGAACTGGGTATTGGCGATGAAGCCGATGCTGATTATTTGCAAAGCGCCATAGGTTTGGCCTGGCGTGTACTAGTGTTATTGGTGAGCTTGCTGTTGCTACTTAATTTTGCTCACTGGTTAGGAAATTGATGGAAATTCTATTAGCTAACCCGCGTGGTTTTTGCGCTGGTGTAGATCGTGCAATCATTATCGTGGAACAGGCGCTGGAAAAATTCGGTGCCCCGATCTATGTGCGTCATGAAGTCGTGCATAACAAATTTGTTGTTGATGAACTCAAACGCAAAGGTGCGATTTTTATAGAGGATCTGGCTGAAGTGCCAGCTGGTAATACAGTCATCTTCAGTGCGCATGGGGTATCCAAGGATGTGCGTGCCGAAGCTGATGCGCGTGGCCTCAAGGTTTTTGATGCAACCTGTCCCCTAGTGACCAAGGTGCATAACGAGGTGGCGCGTATGCGCCAAACTGGCAAGGAAATCATCATGATAGGCCACAAGGGTCACCCCGAGGTTGAGGGGACTATGGGCCAATCCAAAGATGGCATGTATCTGGTAGAAACGCCTGAAGATGTCCTGACCTTGGAAGTAAAAGATCCAGCTAATCTTGCTTATGTGACACAGACAACGCTTTCAATTGATGATGCAGCAAGCATAGTAGCTGCTCTGCAGAAGAAATTCCCGGAGATCAAGCCGCCCAAGAGTGATTCTATTTGCTACGCCACACAAAACCGTCAGGATGCTGTAAAGGTCATGGCCAAGGATTGCGATCTGGTGATTGTGGTCGGCTCACCCAATAGCTCCAATTCTAATCGCCTACGTGAAGTAGCACAGAATCAGGGCATCGAATCCTATATGGTGGACAATGCCAGCTACCTTGACCCT
>CAYXMC010000125.1:0-1329 GCA_964466095.1 uncultured Methylophilaceae bacterium
GACTAAGCTACACCCCGTAAGCGGCGCCTAATTATGCCCCCTATTTAGGGCAGCTTTCAACCATACAACAGGCAATAAAAAAGGGAGCTTAGGCTCCCTTTTTTACATGAATCAGAAATCTATTTGCTGCAGATTGGGCATGTACAATTCCACCAGTGGAATGTCCAGCCAATTTCGCGTTTGATAGTTTTCTGGAATTTCATTATGTAAGCAGAATCTTATCGATTGCGCTTATCAATACTTGCAATCTTAGCGATTGAACTTACAAAGGTTTGCAATCTTAGCGATTGCAAACGTACATAGTAACTTCAAAACCGAAACGCATTTCAGTAACTTCTGGCTTGGTCCACATAATAATCTCCTTAAATTTGGGTTTTAATTTAAACAACCAATCTGATTGCTTATTGGTATGACTGCATTATGCACTTGCAGGTTGTCAAAAACGCTATCGACTACCATGAATCACGGCTAATGATTTTCATGAATAAAATGAGCACCTACCTAGCCAATCCAGCACTTCATCCGCATTACGATCAGGTGGAAACACCGGATAAAAGACCTTGACGATCACGCCCTCCTCCAGCACCAGCGCCATACGTTTGTACAACTCCATACCGGCCACTTCAAAGGTAGGCAACCGAAGCAGTGCTTTAAGCTGCAAGCCATTATCACTTAGCAATTCGAAAGGCAGATGCAAACGCTGCCTGGCCTCATGCTGATAAGCGCTCTGCTGTGTGCTTATTCCGTACACCTCGCAGCCTAGCGATTGCAATTCCACATAATGGTCGCGAAAGCTGCATGATTGCGGTGTACAGCCACGCGCACCTGGAATCGCATCCCAACCATCAGGCAAGGGCACGCCCGGCTGGCCCGTCATCGGGTAGAGGTAAAGCACCACCCTGCCCGGCTTGCCAGCGAGCTTGACACTCATGCCATCTGTCGCCGTAAGCGCAATATCGGGGAAACACATGCCGGCAAGGTGTGCAGCCGTGCCATCATCCTCTGGCACTGGCAGGTTTTCCGGTAAATTTGTGTAATTCTGTTGCATCAGTTTGTACTTATTTTTTGTCTTTGTTCTTGAAGCAATCCACTGCACGCCATAGATACCAGGTAGCCACAGAGCGATACGGTTGCCAGGCTTCGCCTATCTCTGCCAGTACTTTCGGTTTAGGCTGCTCCGGCAATCCTTTCAGCAGTTTCCAGCCTTCGCGCACGCCAAAATCATCCACTGGCAATACATCCATGGCTTGAGCACAGATGCCGGCCAACCATTGAGGTAGAACTGGTTGATAACAGGTGGACCAGAGCTCACAACGGCCCATCCAGTGT
>CAYXMC010000125.1:1339-5447 GCA_964466095.1 uncultured Methylophilaceae bacterium
GTCCAGCGGCCTATACCACGCAAAGTCACCAACCGCTTTATCAGCTCTTCGTCAGTCAGCATCTGCGCTTCTTCCCGGCTGGGCACAACGCCCGCAAGCGTATTCTCGGCCAAGCTACGTATTGCCAGCAGTTTGGATGCCGAGAACCCGCAGCCGCGTATCACTTCATCCGCGGTTGCCTGTATCTGTTGCGGGCTGGGGAATCCATCCGGATACAGCGCCAGAAAGCGCCCCAATATTGCCTCGGCAGCTTTGCCGTTCAATTGCTGGTATGCAATCGCGCGCAGCAGAGCCTCATAGGGGTTACGCTCCACTTTTGGGCTGAGCAGGCAAGGCCCAACCTGAGCTATCAAGCTTGCAAAATCCGGGTCCTGTCTTGCAATGTGCAAAGCAGCCTCAGCATAAAATTTGGGATCAGACATTCTGGACACAGACGAGAACGGAATTACGGCAAAATACCTCAAATGAGCGCAATAAACCACTTTGATTGATTTAGCCATGCATGATTTATTCTCGGCACAGCAGCAAATACAGAAGATTGCTTCTGGCACTTTTTTGCTGCCCAGATTTGCGGAGTCCCTATGCGGGGAGATCATGCAAGAGATCACGCGGATCACGCATACCTCACCTTTCCGGCAAATGATCACGCCCGGTGGCTTTCAAATGTCTGTCGCCATGAGCAATTGCGGCTCACTCGGCTGGGTCACAGACCGCAAGGGCTACCGCTACACTGAAATCGACCCACTGAGTGGCAAGGCTTGGCCTGCAATGCCACCCATATTCAGCCAGTTGGCAAATCAGGCCGCAGCTACAGCGGGCTTTGCCGATTTTGTGCCAGATGCTTGCCTGATCAACCGCTACATCCCCGGCGCACGTATGAGCTTGCATCAGGATAAAGATGAGCAGGATTTCAGCCAGCCTATCGTCTCTGTCTCCCTTGGTATTCCGGCTACCTTTCAGATTGGCGGGTTTGAGCGTGCAGACAAAACGATGAAATTGCCATTACAGCATGGGGATGTGATTGTATGGGGTAATGAGGACAGGCTGCGGTTTCACGGTATAGCGGCATTGAAAGAAGGCCATCATCCGCTACTAGGTGAACAACGTATCAACCTCACATTCCGCAAAGCAGGCTAAGATAGTGCTTAAAACATATGCCCTGAGAGCCAATATCCATGCGCCTCACTGGCCTGCCCTGCAAGCCAATAACGGCGCGGCTTCCACAGGCATATTGAGAATGTTTGTTATGAATGAGAAACTTAAATTTAGCAACCTGCTAGACTTTACGAAGTACACCGCTTACCAACACTGAAGACTTAAATTGCCATAACTCACCTTTACATAGCAGCGGAAAAAATGAAATTAACCTTATTACTCGTCTATGCGTTCGGATACTTACTTTGCCTATCACCATCTCAAGCAGGCGACAAGGTTTTTCAACCACAAGACCAATATGAGTCTGCAATTCGTACCGCTGAGTCAACCGAATATCCATTCGTTCTGATTACGGTAATTAACGGAACAACTCTTAAATCACAAAATATTTGTATACCCTCTTCTCTCTTGCAAGGTGCAATTCTTCATGAACACGAACTTCCTTGGAATAATTTTGGAAGATTGGAAGCTGAGAAAATTGCATTAGCGAATACAACGCACACGTTCACGTTCTCTAAAGAAAAAGCCTTAAATAATATTCCGACTCAATACACAGAAAATGATCTTAAATTAGCAAGAAACAAACTAAATCAATATTCTAATGAGGAATTAATTGATGGCTTTAGGCCTTATCCTATTGGCAGCTTTCAAGGTCAGTATCAACAATGGGGGATCAACAGAAACGCGCTGGCTTGCGCATTGATAGAAAGACAGCTGTTACCATTCAAAAATGGATCGGTCGGTTCAATATCCATCAAAGATGATGGAAAGCCAAATAAGTAATTCTGTCTAGGATTTATGCCTCCCTACAATGCTTAAACCACTCAAAATTTTTCTGATCTTCGCGTCTATTGCCCTGTTCTATTACAGCTACGCCATACTGCAGTCGGGCTATATGCCTACCCAGCTCAGCCCTTATCTGGCGTTATTTGAGATCATGCTATTTGCGTTGTTGGGCCGCGGTGTTACTTCGGCAATTGCGGGAGTGTTGGGATTAGTATTACTGATACTGGCGCTACGCCCGCGAAAAGCGAAGCCGCCAGCCGTTTGATTATCTTTGCTTGGTTAGCAGCTAGCAGTCAGCTCATGCTGGCTGATAAAGCCGCTGACTTCCAGCCCGAAGCCAGCCATGCTGGGTATCTTGCGTGGCTCTGTCATCAGGCGCATTTTCACCACTCCCAGATCGCGTAGTATCTGCGCACCAATGCCGTAATCCTTGAGCGTATGCTTGTTACTGGTAGTCTGATTGGCTGTATTGATTGCATGGATAAGCTCCTCGCTTGTTTCATTACGTCTGAGCATCAGGATCACGCCGCTGCCGGCATCGTTGATGGCCTGCATGGCTTGCTGCACATTCCAGCTGTGGCTTTTGGCGCTGGCATCTATCAGGTCGAATACGGATAAAGGCTCGTGCACACGTACCAGAGTCTCCTGATTGCCTTTAATCTCCCCCTTCACCAAGGCCAGATGGGTCTCATCAGCCGTGGAGTCATGAAAGGCGATCAATTTAAATTCGCCATAAGCTGTCTGCACCATGCGCTGGGCAGCACGGCTAACCAGGCGCTCGGTCTGACTGCGATAGCTAATAAGGTCTGCAATCGTGCCGATTTTCAGGCCATGTTCGGCAGCGAACTCCAGCAAGTCTGGCAGGCGTGCCATCTCGCCGTCGTCCTTCAATATCTCGCAAATCACTGCGGCTGGCTCCACACCGGCTAGCTGGGCGATATCGCAGCCTGCCTCGGTGTGCCCGGCACGTGCCAGTACGCCGCCCTTTTTCGCCATCAGCGGAAAAACATGTCCGGGGCTGACGATATCAGCCGGGCGCGCATTTACGCCCACTGCAGTTTGTATGGTGTGGGCACGGTCTGCCGTGGAGATTCCTGTTGTCACACCGCTGGCAGCCTCGATAGAAGCTGTGAAATTGGTGCCCATGCTGGTGCCGTTACGCTGCACCATGGGGCTGAGGTTAAGCTGTTTGCAGCGCTGTTCTGTCAACGTCAGGCAGATCAGTCCGCGGCCATGTTTGGCCATAAAGTTGATATGCTCTGCTGTCACAAACTGCGCCGCTACTATCAGGTCACCCTCGTTCTCGCGGTCTTCTTCATCTACCAGTACCACCATCTTGCCTTCACGAATATCGTCGATGATTTCGGTGATGGGGCTGATGCTGACTTTTTGGGCTTTTTGCCAGCCGAGAAATAAGGGATTGATGTCGTTCATGATGCGTTTTTCTTATTGTTTGCCGTTTATTGCTTACCGTAGATGACCGCAAAAGCAGAATGATTGTGAATGGATTCAAAGTTCTCGCATTCCACTGTGTAGCGGCCAATGCGCGCTTCGCGGTTCAGCTGGGTGGCGATATCGCGCACCATATCTTCCACGAACTTGGGGTTATCGTAAGCACGCTCGGTCACGTATTTTTCATCCGGGCGCTTGAGCAGGCCATACAACTGGGCTGAGGCCTGACCTTCTACCATGTCGATGATTTCTTCCACCCACATGAACTCATTGATCTGGGCGGTGATAGTCACGTGTGAGCGCTGATTGTGGGCGCCGTAATTGGAGATCTTCTTGGAGCATGGGCAAAGGCTGGTAACCGGCACCAGCACCTTCACGGTCACTTCATGGCTGCCATCAGCCTTGATCTCGCCGATAAAACTCACTTCGTAGTCCAGCAGGCTTTGCACGCCAGAGACCGGCGCAGATTTGTTAACAAAATACGGGAAGCTCATTTCAATATGGCCAGAGCTGGCATCCAGCCGGTACACCATATCGCTCAACATAGCCTTGAATGACTGAATGGAGAACGCCGTTTCATTAGCGTTAAGTATCTCCACAAAGCGCGACATATGTGTGCCCTTGAAGTCATGCGGCAGGTGGACATACATGTTGAAGCTGGCCACTGTGTGCTGTGTCTGGCCGCTTCTGTCTTGTACTTTTACCGGGTGACGAA
>CAYXMC010000126.1:0-5442 GCA_964466095.1 uncultured Methylophilaceae bacterium
CATCTGCAACTACCTGATGAAGCCGGTAGACCCCAAGCACCACATGACAGAAGAACAGCTTAAGAATGCTGCTGCTGATGATAGCGGCCACTAGGAGATCAATATGTCCAAAAGCAACGAAAAATTATTATTGGTATTGTTCTGGGCTTATGTGCTGATCCCGCTCTCATGGGGGGTGTTTCAGACACTTAAAAAAGCCATGGCACTGTTCGCCTAGCTGCCTGACAGACGGGTTCAGGCGGCTATTATTATGAGAATGTTATCGCTACTCATGCTCTTGGTTACGCCGTTGGTGACTATGGCAGCAGCATTGCCGCCTGTAGACCAAAGCACGGCGATTTACGAAGTGCCGGTGGAACCCGGTGTCAGTTATCAGGATGTGGTGGATAGCCTGAAAACCGTGTCCGAAGGCAAGAACTTTGTTAATCCGGCCAATTTTCCAATAGGCGATCACATGAAGCAGCGCGGACAGGACCCTCAAGGCCCTCTAGAAGTGCGTGCATTCTGCAATCTGGGCCTTGGTGCCGAGATCATGCTCGATCACCCTGAGTTTGTGGTTTTTGCGCCTTGTCGCATTGCCCTTTACCAGAAGCAAGGCAAACTCTATCTGGGGCTGGATAGGCCCACTTATGATTTGAAAAGTGTCAAAAACCCGACTGAGCGTGCCAAAAAGGCCGCACAGGAATTAGAAGACACCCTGATTCATATCATCGACAAAGCAAGAAAAGGCGATTTTTAAGCATGACCGCATCATTACTGATTGCCAAATCTGGCAAGACTGAACTTTCCATCCTTTCCCGCATGGCTAATCGCCATGGCTTGATTGCTGGAGCAACAGGCACCGGAAAAACGGTCACATTGCAGGCGATTGCTGAACGTTTTTCTCGTGCCGGTGTGCCGGTATTCATGGCGGATGTCAAAGGCGACTTGTCCGGAATGGCATTTGCCGGTGGCGGTAATGCCAAGGTTGAATCCAGAATCAAGGAGCTTAAACTAGAGGGGTTCAGTTTCGATGCCTGCCCAGTTGCCTTCTGGGATGTATTCGGCAAAAAAGGCCATCCTGTGCGCTCTACTGTGGCCGAGATGGGGCCATTGCTGATGGGGCGCATGCTCAATCTGAACGAAGTGCAGGCAGGCGTGCTGAACGGCACTTTCAAGATCGCCGATGACAAGGGCTGGCTATTGCTTGACCTTAAAGATTTGCGTGCCATGGTTCAGCATGTTTCGGAAAATGCCTCTGAATACAGTGCTGAGTACGGCAATATCTCCACCGCCAGCGTAGGTGCAATACAGCGAGCTTTGCTGCAACTAGAAACCGAAGGGGGCGAGCAGCTGTTTGGTGAGCCTGCCTTGAATCTGGATGACCTGATGCAGACAGACGCCAAGGGGCAGGGGGTCATCAATATTCTCGCGGCAGATACGCTTTATAACTCGCCGCGTGTCTATGCCACGCTTTTGCTGTGGCTCTTATCCGAGCTTTTCGAGAAGCTACCTGAGGTAGGGGATTTGGACAAACCCAAGCTGGTATTTTTCTTTGATGAAGCACACCTGCTCTTCAACGATGCACCGGATGCGCTGCTCGACAAGATCGAACAGGTAGTGCGCCTGATCCGTTCCAAAGGAGTAGGTGTTTATTTTGTCAGCCAGAACCCGCTGGACATCCCGGATGTGGTGCTTGGTCAGTTAGGTAATCGCGTACAGCATGCCCTGCGTGCATTTACGCCGCGTGATCAGAAGGCGGTTAAATCCGCTGCCGAGACTTTTCGCGCCAATCCCAAGGTGGATGTTAAAACCGTCATCACCGAACTTGGAGTAGGAGAGGCGCTGGTCTCTTTTCTTGATGAGCAGGGCAGGCCAGTGCCTGTGGAGCGGGCCTTTGTTTGCCCACCGGGTAGCCGGATTGGTCCAGCCACAGATGCCGAGCGTCATCAGGTGATTCGTAGTTCAGTCATTTTCGGGCATTACGAAAATGCCGTAGATCGCGAGTCAGCCTATGAAATCCTTAAGGTCAAAGGTACAGCCTCTGCTACAGAGACGAAAGAGGGTGGTGGTTTTGACTGGGGCGGCTTATTTGGCGGCGGTTCATCAGAGTCGCAAAGTGGCCGCAGGCAAACTGGCAGGCAACCACAGTCAATTCTTGAAACCGTTGCCAAGAGCGCAGCACGTACTATAGGCTCGGAAATTGGCCGTCAGGTGTTGCGTGGTGTGCTGGGGTCGATTTTGGGCGGAAAGCGCAAGTAGAAGCAGGCAAGGAATGAAGCAGATTCTCGTATATGCGGATTCCCTCTCTTGGGGCATCATTCCGGATACACGGCAACGCCTGCCATTTGACCAGCGTTGGCCAGGTGTGCTGGAGAATGCGCTTAATTCAGATGGCCAACAGGTGCGTGTCATTGAAGATTGTCTGAATGGTCGCCGCACCGTATGGGAAGATCCGTTTAAACCTGGTCGTAATGGTCTGGCTGGCTTGGCTCAGCGCATCGAGATCAATTCCCCGTTGGCTCTTGTGATATTCATGCTGGGCAGCAATGATTTTCAGTCTATGCATCCACATCAGGCATGGCACGCTGCTCAGGGCATGCAAGCCTTGATACAAGCTGTGCGTGCCGCACCAATAGAGCCGGGCATGCCCATTCCGCCCATATTGGTGATTGCTCCACCACCGCTCAAAACGCCAAAAGGTGTGATTGCTCCCAAATTTATTGGCGCAGAGCATAAATGTATAGGTCTTGCAGAAGCTTATCAGGCCTTATGCACGCAGCATCAATGTGTTTTCTTCAATGCCGGTGAGCATGTATCGGTGAGCGAGATTGATGGTATTCATCTTGATGCAGCCCAGCATTTGATCCTTGGGCAAGTGCTAGCGCAGACGGTGTCAGGCTTGTTAGCTAATGCCTAGTTTTCCGGCCGAATGAAGCGGCTGCCAAATGGTTTTTCCATGTGCCTGTCATATGGGCCTGTAGTAATTCCCTGTGGTGGGTTGATATGGCCAGGTTTGTTGGGCCATGCCGTCAGATAAGGATAGCGGTTGATATAAGAAGGCTCCGGTTCCTTGATGCCACACTTGGCCCGCATGAGGCTGGTTCTGCTGCTGAGTATGGCGGGGTCCATGAAGTTGCTTCGGGTATCCTTCTCAAGGCTGCGTTGAGCAGCAAGACATTCAGCTGAATTGGCCTTGTCAACGGCGGTGTCGGTTTCGGCTTTTGCCACGATATTGTTTTTCGCAGCTTCCTTTTTAGCATCAGCTACCCAGTTTTTTTGTTCATCCGTGCTTGCTAGCGCTTCGGCTCTTCTTAAATCGTTGTTGCGAATTGCATTCTTAACAGCATCTCCCAGACGTCTGATAACGTCTGAGTTATCGCTGGCCTGGGCTGCCTGCTTGGGAACATCAACCAGGCTTTGCGTGTGGGTCTCTGAGCATGGTTTGTCTGAGTATAGAGTGCGGTTCTTGCCAGCCTCGCATTTATATATTTCAGCAAGGGCATTGCCTGAAAGCAGCAGGGTAGTCAGGGCAAATAAAGCAATGGTAGGCATGCTTGGCTCCGCAACGTGATTTCCTGATAAGACATGAAAAGATCATGAATGTTTTAAAGCTTATAATAATGCTTTTGCTTTTTACAGGTTTTTCTTGTGCTGTGCATACTGTCTCCCGGTCAGGCCGAACAGACCATTAATAAATCGCGATTTGTCGCTGTGGCAGAGAGTTGCAGTAATGAGCGCGAGCTGGCGTTGTGCATGCGCCGTATGGCCAGTGCACATCAGGGGGCTCATCATCTGGCCTACGCTTTCCGTATTAAAACTGCTGAAGGTATTGTGCAGCGCTTTTCTGATGCAGGAGAGCCTTCTGGCACGGCTGGCAAACCTATCATGCAGTTTATCGAGGGGCGTGACCTGATCAATGTCTGTGTTGCCGTAGTGCGCTACTACGGTGGTATCAACCTTGGTACTGGCGGTTTGTCTCGCGCCTATGGTGGTACAGGGAAAATGGCGCTGGATGCAGCAAAGATAGGCCCTTATGTCGAGATGCAGCAGATCAAATTGGTGATTGAGTACAAATTGCTGGACCAGTTGACACGCGATTTGGAACGCATCAACGGCCAGCTACAGGACAAGATGTTCGGTGAGAAAGTCACTGTGTTGCTAAACCTGCCCAAGGATAAAGTAGCTGAGATCCGGAGTAAGTACAGCTAAGATAGCTATACAGTGAGAAAAAAAGCCAGTCCGCAGACTGGCTTTTTTTCGTGCTGCAGCTTCAAAGATTTATTTAAAGACTAGTATCTCGCCGCGGCCATCATTGGCTAGGTCCCCTGCATAGCGCTGCACGCGGTTTTGCTGGATATTGGCGAACTTGCTGGGCAAATCCTTGAATGATTTGAACATCAGGCTGAGGAAGGGCAGGGTATGGCTACCACAATCCTGCAGGGTCGGGTGTAGCTTGGGTGTTTGGGTCAGCAGCAAGGTGCCGCGGCGCATGCCATAACCCACGTAGTCACCCACGCTGCCCAGTACGCCTATGGTGCCAGCCAGCATACGGGAGGCGCAGTAGCTGCCGGCATTACCTTCGATCAGCACAATCCCTCTGCGCATCTGGTCGCCAGCACGCTCACCGGCATTGCCAGTGACGATGACCATGCCACCTTTCATCCCTTTCTTGTCACCCACGATGGCAGCGGCAAGAAAATCACCCACATTCCCATGCACATGCAACAAGCCGCCTGCCATGCCGCTAGCAGCAAAGTCTGTCGCGTTGCCATGCAGTACCAGCTCGCCCTTGCGCATTTGGTAACCAAAATAGGAGCCAACATCGCCATACACGGTGATGCGGCCTGATTTCATGCCATTACCGATGTAATCGAGCTTGGCAGTGCTGTGTTTGATGACGATGTCATTGCTGTCATCGCCACTGATATCAAACAGGTCAGCTACTGTGAATTGTTCTTTGCCTGCTGGCAGCTTGATAGCGGCGATTTCGTCAGAAGATTTACCAGCAAGATTATCCGGAGT
This sequence comes from uncultured Methylophilaceae bacterium, assembly GCA_964466095.1. Taxonomy (GTDB): domain Bacteria; phylum Pseudomonadota; class Gammaproteobacteria; order Burkholderiales; family Methylophilaceae; genus CAYXMC01. The sequence goes on from CAYXMC010000126.1 coordinate 5,005, forward strand.
CAGCGCCGAAACATCAACGCGACGTGCCGGGCTTTGCTTGAGGGTAAAGGTTAGCGCGCTCATTTATGCGGCTCCTTTCAAAGATTCGTCGTTCATGATCTCACGCAGGTGATACTGGAACTGGCCCAGCTTGCCACCGTAGTTACCGGCAGAGATGCGTTTGATACCATTCTCAGCACCCAATTCACAAGCTGCCTTAATCCCAACATAAGTCGCCTTGCGGATATCGGCATCAGTCAGGCCATCGATGACGATCTCCATCACGGATTCGATCTCTGGAGAGAGTTGGGTGTTCACCAAGCCCTTGAGGGTAGGGCAGAACGCATCATTGGTAGAGGCGAACATGGATTTATACTTGGAGCCGACCTTGGAACCGGAACGTACAACGCCACCGGGGAAAGGCATGATGACATTGGGTACTTTTTTCATGGCTTCGAT
>CAYXMC010000127.1:0-5429 GCA_964466095.1 uncultured Methylophilaceae bacterium
CACGAACTGTGCCGTTTGTGTCCAAGGCCTGCGGATTGCAGCTGGCCAAGGTTGCTGCATGTTGCATGACAGGGGTAAAGTTGCAGAGCCAAGGGGTTAGCAAGGAAATCGTACCGCCTTATTACTCAGTCAAGGAGGCTGTGTTCCCGTTCATCAAATTCCCGGGTGTGGATACTATCCTTGGTCCGGAAATGAAATCCACAGGGGAGGTCATGGGCGTGGGCCGTACCTTCGCTGAAGCTTTTGTGAAGTCCCAGCTGGGTTCTGGCGACAAGTTGCCTTCTGGTGGCAAGGCATTTATCAGTGTGCGTCGTGAAGATCGTGAGAAAGTGATTGAGATTGCGCAGGCACTGGCAGACCTCGGCTTTACTCTGGTAGCAACCAAAGGTAGCGCTGGTGCGCTGGCTGGAGCGGGGCTTGCTGTGACACCTGTAAACAAGGTGGCTGAAGGGCGCCCACATATTGTTGACATGATCAAGAACGGTGAGATCAGTTTTATTGTTAACGTGACTGAAGACAAAAAGGCCGTGGCTGACTCTTACGAGATTCGACGTAGTGCATTGCAGCACAAAGTGACTTATTACACGACACTGGCTGGCGCCAAGGCTGCCTGTATAGGTATGGGCCATATGCAGGAACTCGAAGTTCAGTCCTTGCAGGCCTTGCATCAACAGTTAACTAAGTAATAATATATACCCAATCTTTGAAACCACGCCTGGCGTCAGGTGTGGTTTTTGTTTTATGTGCTCAAGAGCCATTAGTTTGTAAGGTAGAAAAGATGAATCAAATTCCAGTAACAGTTAAAGGTGCTGAACTACTCAAGGCAGAGTTGCAACGTTTGCGTAGCGTGGATCGCCCTGCCATTATTCAGGCGATTGCAGAAGCACGTGCACAAGGTGATTTGTCTGAGAATGCGGAATATGAATCTGCCAAGGAAAGACAAAGTTTTATTGAAGGCCGTATCGCCGAAATTGAAGCCAAGCTTTCTAATGCCATGGTCATTGACCCACGTACTCTGAATGCTGAAGGACGCTGTGTATTTGGTGCCACAGTAGAAGTCGAAGATCTGGATAACGGAGATGTAGTGACCTACCAGATCGTTGGCGATGATGAAGCTGACATCAAGGGGGGCAAGATTTCTGTCAGCTCACCTATAGCGCGTGCCCTGATCGGCAAGATAGAAGGGGATGTTGCCGAGGTAATGGCGCCCGGTGGCATGCGTTCTTACGAAGTGCGTGACGTTAAATACATTTAATCTGAATGGCATGATATGAACCACTGGTCAGATAAGGTCGCATTGATTGTAATCACACTCTGGGTAGGTGCGTTGTGGTCTATAGGTTTTATCTCTGCACCAGTGCTGTTTCACGCATTGCCAGGGGATACCATGTTAGCAGGTGTGCTGGCCGGCAAGATGTTTACGGTAGTGGCTTATATTGGTATCGGTAGTGCATTCTATTTGCTGATTCAGCGCTTGAGCCGTGCTGGTACACCAGCATTGAAACAAGGATTTTTCTGGGCGGTACTGATGATGTTGTTGTTGGCGCTAGCTGGGCATTTCGGTATACAGCCTGTGTTGACCAGCCTCAAGCAGCAGGCGATGCCGGCTGATGTCATGCAGAGTGTGTTTGCTGACCGTTTCCGCACTTGGCATGGTGTAGCCAGTATTGCTTACCTTATTGAGTGCCTGCTGGGACTGGTGCTGATATTTAAGGCCAGATAGTTATTTTTTTGGAATAACGATTTTCGGGTTTTCAGCCTGGCGGTAGATCACCAGCTGTTTCCCGATATGATGAACCGCAGTTGCGCCGGTTTTTTCACAGATTTCTTCAAGCATTTGCAGGCGTTGTTCACGCTCATCACCAAATACCTTGATCTTGATTAATTCATGCGCCTTCAGGCTCACATCGATTTCTTTCAGTACGCTCTCGCTTAAACCATTATTACCTATCATCACAACAGGATTAAGATTATGGGCAAGGCTACGCAGAAAACTGATTTGCTTGGAATTCAACTTGGTACTATCTATCTGATTTAAAAGGGCACGCAGTTTAACACATGAAGAGAACCAGAACCAGCAAAGGCTGGATGCAAGAACATGTCAATGATGAGTTCGTGAAGCGTGCGCAAAAAGAGGGCTACCGTGCTCGTGCTGCTTACAAGTTGATGGAAATTGATGACAAAGACAAGCTTATCAAGCCTGGCATGGCGGTCGTCGATCTGGGCTCTACCCCTGGCAGTTGGTCGCAAGTGGCTGTACAGAGACTCAAGGGGCAAGGGCGAGTGATAGCGCTAGATCTGCTGGCAATGGCACCTATCCCTGGAGTGGACTTCATTCAGGGCGATTTTCGAGAAGATGCAGTATTGGCTGAATTGGAAGAAAAACTCGATGGCAAGGCTATAGACCTTGTAATTGCAGATATGGCCCCCAATATAACGGGTATAAGTTCCGTTGATCAGGCGAATGCCGCTTACTTGACAGAGCTAGCATTGGATTTCAGCCTAAAATGGTTGAAACCAGGTGGCAATTTCCTAGTCAAAGTTTTTGTTGGTGAAGGCTTTGAAGAAATCGTCAAAAGTATGCGAGGGGGCTTTGAAAAAGTCGCTACGCGTAAACCAAAAGCTTCAAGAGACCGTAGCAGTGAGGTCTATTTGCTGGGCATGAAGAAAAAAGGCTGATACTTGCCTGCATGCCAAGAGATTGAAGCGACAAGCTAAAAATAGGTTTAGAATCAAACTTTAGATTCCCAATTAATTTAAGGAACGGGATTTTGAATAACATCGTGAAGAACATCGCAATCTGGCTCATCGTCGCAATCGTGCTGATGAGCATCTTCAATCAATTCACTTCCAAGAGTGCATCGGAGGGGCAGGTTGTTTACTCCCAATTCATCGAAGAGGTGAAGCAGGGGCGAATTGCCAAAGTCACCATTGATGGGCGTGTGTTGCGCGGTGTTACCAATGAGGGCAAGAAGTTTAATACCTATGCCCCATCTGATCCTTGGCTGGTTTCTGACCTGTTAAAAAATAACGTCATTATTGAAGCCAAGCCAGAAGAAGAACAATCATTGCTCATGAGCATTTTTGTTTCATGGTTTCCAATGATACTGCTGATAGGTGTGTGGATATTCTTCATGCGCCAAATGCAGGGCGGCGGCAAGGGCGGAGCCTTCTCTTTCGGCAAGAGTAAGGCACGTCAACTTGATGAATCATCTAACCAGACTACATTTGCTGATGTGGCCGGTTGTGATGAAGCCAAGGAAGAAGTTTCCGAACTTGTAGAGTTCTTGCGCGATCCGGGTAAATTCCAGAAACTGGGTGGTCGTATTCCACGTGGTGTACTGATGGTTGGTCCTCCTGGCACCGGTAAGACCCTGCTGGCCAAGGCAATTGCTGGGGAAGCCAAAGTGCCGTTTTTCACTATCTCTGGTTCTGATTTTGTCGAGATGTTTGTTGGCGTTGGTGCTGCGCGTGTGCGCGACATGTTTGAGCAAGCGAAGAAAGCTGCCCCTTGCATTATCTTCATTGATGAAATTGATGCGGTCGGCCGTCATCGTGGGGCGGGTACTGGCGGTGGTAATGATGAGCGCGAACAGACGCTCAACCAGATGCTGGTCGAGATGGATGGTTTTGAGGCTAATTCGGGTGTTATTGTGATTGCCGCTACCAACCGCGCTGATGTGCTGGACAAGGCTTTGTTGCGCCCTGGCCGCTTCGACCGTCAGGTGATGGTTGGCTTGCCAGATATTCGCGGGCGTGAGCAAATTCTGCTGGTGCATATGCGCAAGGTGCCGATTGACAGCGATGTACGGGCTGATGTTATTGCTCGGGGCACACCAGGCTTCTCTGGTGCTGATCTGGCAAATCTGGTTAATGAAGCAGCCCTGTTTGCTGCGCGCCGTAACAAGCGCACTGTGGACATGCAAGATTTCGAGGATGCCAAGGACAAGATATTCATGGGCCCTGAGCGCAAGTCTATGGTGATGCGTGAGGAAGAGCGCCGTAATACTGCATATCATGAATCTGGTCACGCCGTAGTTGCGAAACTGCTGCCCAAGGCTGACCCAGTACACAAGGTCACCATAATGCCGCGTGGCTGGGCATTGGGCCTGACTTGGCAATTGCCGGAGCATGACCGCATAAGCAACTACAAGGACAAAATGCTGGAAGAAATTTCCATTCTTTTTGGTGGCCGTATTGCAGAAGAAATCTTTATGCACCAGATGTCTACGGGTGCTTCAAACGACTTTGAGCGAGCTACCAAGCTGGCACGCGATATGGTCACCCGCTACGGTATGTCTGATACGCTGGGTACCATGGTGTATGCCGGTAATGAGCAGGACTCTTTCTTTGGCAGCATGAGCTCGAAGACGGTATCCGAGGCGACTCAGCAAAAGGTGGATGCCGAGATTCGTCGTATTCTGGATGAGCAATATGCAGTTGCACGCAAGTTGCTCGAGGATAACCGTGACAAGGTTGAGGCGATGACTGCTGCTTTGCTGGATTGGGAAACAATTGACGCAGAGCAGATTAACGACATCATGGCTGGATTGCCGCCACGCGCCCCCAAGCCTAACCAATCGTCCGGCAAGTCCTCACGCGATAACGGCTCTTCTGGCCCTGCAGCTACCCCTGCTCCGCAACCGGCAGCCAAGACCTGATTTCAACTAACTATCGCCATCACGTACCCTGCATGACTTCTGGGTATCTGATGGCTTTATTTTTATGATATTTACCTGCGGCAGATACCAACTCGATTTAACACAGCCCAAAGTGATGGGTATCGTTAACGTCACTCCCGACTCTTTCTCTGATGGCGGCAAATACGCCTCAACTGAACTGGCAATTGCCCACGCCATGCAGTTGGTGGAAGAGGGCGCGGATATCCTTGATATAGGGGGGGAATCTACCCGTCCGGGGGCAACACCGGTGCCTCTTGAAGAAGAGCTCAGGCGTGTCATCCCGGTGATAGAGAAGCTGGTTACAGCTGTCAAAGTGCCATTATCAATAGATACCTACAAGCCGGAGGTGATGCGCGCAGCCATCGCTGCCGGGGCTGATATTGTCAATGATGTTTGTGCCTTGCGTCAGCCTAGCGCACTTGAAATTGTGGGACCAAGCAAGGCTGGCGTCTGCCTTATGCATATGCAAGGTACACCGCAAACCATGCAGCAGGACCCGCAATATGATGATGTGTTAGCTGAAGTGGAGAGATTTTTGCTGGAGCGCCAAGCCGCAGCCAATGCGGCGGGTATCAGCAATGACCGCATTGTGCTTGATCCCGGTTTTGGTTTCGGTAAACGTACCCAGCATAATGTGGAACTGCTGAAGCGCCTTGAGCATCTGCTGAATCTGGGACAGCCTTTGCTGGTTGGCTTGTCGCGCAAATCCATATTGGGCCAATTAGTAGGTGCGACAGTGGATGAACG
>CAYXMC010000128.1:0-5378 GCA_964466095.1 uncultured Methylophilaceae bacterium
TTTCCTTGACCCCCTTGTTGAGCAGCAGACGTTCAGCATTCATGCAATAAGGGCAGCTTGCAGTGGTATACATGACGACATTGGCCATGATCACTCTTTCACCAAGGGCAACTTCGCCTGTAACCAGGCATTGATACCACCGTCGAGGTTGTGGACCTTGCTGAAACCGTTCTTGATAAGCAACTCGCAAGCCTTGCTGGAACGCACACCACCCTGACAATTGACCAAGACTGGCTTTTCCTTGAACTTATTAAGCTCTTTCAAGCGATCCGGCAGTTCCTTAAGGGAGATATGCTTTGCATCGGCAATATGGCCAGCAGCAAATTCGGTAGTTTCACGCACGTCCAGCACAGTGGCATTAGCCCGGTTAATCAGCAACACCGCTTCATTAGCACTCAAGTTTGCAGCACCGCCGGCTTTACGCTTAAACATCGGCAATAACAACATGACTCCAGAGCCAATTGCCAAGCCTATCAACAACACATTGTCAGCAAAAAATTTCACACTACACCTTTCAAGTTAAATACTGCAAAGCGAATTCTATCCAAAATCAACAGCCCATTGCTTTAGATGGAAGCAAGCGCCTTAAATTCAAGCCAATTAAAAGAAGATTTATTAAGAGAAAATCTCTAAAATATCAACATAAATCATTGCACCACAGGAACATTGCTCCGATATGAACGCAACACCCGTTTTACTGCTAATACTTGATGGATTCGGCTACCGCGAGGAAATCAGCGACAACGCTATTGCTCAGGCAAAAAAACCCAACTGGGATGCCCTGTGGCAACAATACCCGCATACACTGATTAACGCCTCCGAGAACTATGTCGGCTTGCCGGATGGACAGATGGGTAACTCGGAAGTTGGTCACCTCAATATAGGCGCAGGTCGTGTCGTCTATCAGGATTTTGAACGTATCAACAAATCCATCAAGACTGGCGAATTCTTCAAACTGCCTGACTTGTTGGAGGCAGTGAACAAGGCAAAAGCCAACGACAAGGCCCTGCATATCTTTGGCCTCCTGTCTGACGGCGGCGTCCACAGTCACGAAGACCACATTCATGCCATGGTAGAGATGGCTGTGCGCGAGGGCCTGCAAAAGGTTTATGTGCACGCCTTCCTTGATGGCCGTGACACGCCCCCAATCAGCGCAGCTGCGTATATTGAAAAGTTGGAAAACAAGATAAAACAGCTGGGTGGTGGCAAGATCATTTCCATCTGTGGTCGCTTTTACGCGATGGACAGAGATAAACGCTGGCCACGGGTAGAAGCAGCTTACGACCTGATTACTGAAGGGATCAGCGAATTCCGCGCGGCCACAGCGGCAGAAGGCCTGCAAGCGGCTTACGCCCGCGGCGAGAACGATGAGTTCGTGAAACCTACCGCGATTGCCGCCACAGGCGAATCAGTACTGCATGTGGAGGATGGCGATGTTATCGTTTACATGAACTTCCGCTCTGACCGCGCCCGCCAGCTCACACATGCCTTGCTGGCCGAAAATTTCGATGGTTTTCATCGTCGTCATGTACGCAAGCTTGCCGGTTATTACACCCTGACCATGCACGACAAGAATGAAAAAGGCGTCACCACTATCTTCGGGCCCAGCGACATTAGCAACACTTTTGGTGAATATGTCGCAAAGCTGGGCTTATCCCAGCTGCGTATCGCTGAAACCGAAAAGTATCCACACGTCACCTTCTTTTTCAATGGTGGCGAAGAACAGGTATTTGCCGGTGAGGACCGCATACTGGTGCCTTCCCCGCAAGTCGCCACTTACGACCTGCAGCCAGAAATGAGCGCGCCGGAAGTAACTGACCGACTGGAAGAAGCCATCCTCAGCAAAAAATACAGTGCCATTATTTGTAACTACGCCAACTGCGATATGGTAGGCCACACCGGCATATTGCCTGCTGCCGTCAAGGCAGTGGAAACTCTGGACACTTGCATAGGCCGCGTAGTTAAAGCCATGCAGTCTATAGGTGGAGAGGTGATTATCACGGCTGACCATGGCAATGCAGAAATGATGCTGGATGTCGTCAACCACCAGCCGCACACTCAGCACACCACCAATCTGGTGCCTTTCCTTTACATTGGCCGCAATGCCAAGATGGCAGAAGCAGGTAAGGGCGCATTGTCCGACATTGCGCCTACCCTGCTGAAAATGATGGGGCTGCCTCAACCCAAAGAAATGACAGGCCATGCCCTGCTTGAGTTTTAAGGACAAATAGCGCTTCATGCGTAATATCGGCTTGATGGCTTGTCTGGCGCTCTGCTTTTATAGCCTGGGCGCCGAGGCGGGGGCAAAAGCGGAGAAATCCAGAGAGGCCCTCAATCAGATCCATGAGCGTATCGAATCCCTGAAAAAAGAGCTATCCAGCTCTCAGGAGGCTCATGCTGACGCCACGGATGCACTCAAGGAAAGCGAAAAGTCCATCAGTGACACTAATCGCAAACTGTTTGAGCTCAGCCAACAGGAAAAACAAAACCAGAGCATGCTAAATGATCTGCAGGATCAGAAAGCTGGCCTGGAAACCACCTTGCAGGAACAGCAAAAGTTGCTCGGGGCTCAGGTATACCAGCAATACCTGCATGGTCAACAAAGCTATCTGCAAATCGTATTACAGCAGCAATCTCCCAGCGCAATAGCACGCCAGCTACATTATTTTTCTTACGTTTCCAAAGCAAGAGCTGAACTAATAAAATCCATGCAGCGCAATCTTGGCAAGGTCACACGCCTCAATCAGGAGACAGAAAATGCCCTAAAGGAAGTTGCTCAGCTTAAATCAGAACAGGAAAAACAGCGTAAAGAACTGCAGTTACAGAAAGCCGAGCGCAGCAAGGTTTTGCAAAAACTCTCAGCACAGATCAGCGCGCAGCGTGGCGAGATCAACAAGTTGAAACGCGATGAACGCAGCCTTTCGCAACTTGTGGAGCGTTTAGCCAAGCTGGCAGCCAGCAAACCACCAGCAAAAAAACGCACTGAATCAACCAATAACAAGCCGGAAGAACCCGCAGCCAGCAAGAATCAAGAACCGGTAGGCAAGAACGATGCACTACCCACCAACGCATTTGATGGTAGCAACTTTGCAGCCCTGCGCGGCAAGCTAAACCTGCCGGTACGTGGTGAGATCGTCAACCGTTTTGGTGCAGCCCGCGAAGACAGCGGGGTCTCATGGAAAGGCCTATTCATCCGGGCAAGCGAGGGCAATGAAGTAAAATCAGTGGCCAGCGGGCGTGTCGTATTTGCCGACTGGATGCGTGGCTTCGGCAATTTGTTGATCATAGATCATGGAGATGGTTACATGAGCCTGTATGGCAACAATCAATCCCTGCTACGCAAAGTGGGCGATATCGTTAAGGGAGGCGATACCGTAGCAGCCGTAGGCAATAGTGGCGGAAATGAAACATCCGGCCTCTATTACGAACTGCGCAAGTTGAGCAAACCCTTCGACCCGCTGAGCTGGAGCATCCTCAAATAATCACGGCTTGCTCTAAACCTTGATTTGGGCTGAGATTCCCCGTCTTATCGAAAGCTGCCCACTTGCCCCTTTTGCATAAAATGGATTATCACCTTATGCATAGTGGAGCAGATTGTGGAACTTGCAGTTCTGGATGTTTCTTTTGACTGGCCTACACCGCCTTATTTCAGCATAGCCGCCGATAGTAACAAAGATGCGCCCGAAAACTGCGTACTCTATATGCGCGACGGTAGCAAGGTACTAGGCGATCTGCTGAGGTTCTCGCCAGAAGTCGCCAATATCTCATTTCTGCAAAACAACTCCGAAGTTCCGGAAACCATCAGTCTGGAAGACATCAAGAGCATACGCTTGATACGCCAGCTCATTCTCAGCCCGCAATTACTTGCACTGAATGAACGTGCAGAAGAAGTGTTTCCACCTTCAGACAAGCAGTCATTCAGCGTTGAATTCCAGGATGGCGAAACCATCACAGGCGAAACCTTGAGTTATGCCAACACCGGTAATGGCTTATATCTGTATATCCCTACCGGCAACGGCAGCATTGTCCGTACCTTTATCCCGCGCTCTTCAATCAGGCATTACCAGATAGGTCAACTCATAGGCGACACTCTGGTAGAAGAAAATCTGGTCAGCAAGGATGAGGTTGAGGCTGCCTTGGCCCGCCAACACGAATTACGCATGCAGCGTATCGGTGACTATTTGTCAGAGCACCAGATCATCTCACGCGAGCAACTGGAAACCGCTGTCAAACATCAGGAAAGCCAGCCTATCCTCAAGCTGGGTGAGGCACTGATACAGTTGAAATTGTTGACCGAAGATCAGCTGCAAACCGCCCTCAGTAAACAGAAAGAGAACCGCAAGGTTCAACTAGGCCAAGTATTGATAGAAATGGGCGTACTCAGCGAACGCAGCCTCAAAGGTGCGCTGGCGAAGAAACTGGGGATCCCCTATGTCAGCCTGCCGAAATTCAACTTCGACCCCAATGCCACAAGACTAATTAGCCCCGCATTAGCACGCAAGCATACAATGATCCCGCTGTGCATCAGCGGGAGCACCCTGATTATCGCTTTTGAAAACCCGCTAAATGTACAAGCCATCGAAGAGCTGCGCTTTGTCACTCAGCTGAAACCAGTACCCGCGATGGCTGCCGGTGAAGAAATCATACAAGCCATCCACCAATGTTATGGCCCCGGCTACACCAACCCCTTTGCTGATGATGCTGCTCTGGATCTGGATGGAGGCAGCGAATACAAACTCGCGGGCAGTGATCTGAAGATTGACGACCTTGCCAGTAAACTGTTTGATGAAGATAGTAGCAATGATTTGTCACTGGAAGAACCGGTCGCCGAATCTGACAATACCCTGGTACAACTGGTCAACAAAATGATCATGGACGCCTATCAGGATGGCGTCTCGGATATCCATATCGAAACTTATCCGGGCAAACAGAATACCCGGGTACGGTTTCGCAAAGACGGCACACTGGTGCCCTATCTGGAGATTCCAGCCAACTTCCGCAACGCCGTCATTTCTCGCATAAAAGTCATGGCATTACTGGATATTGCCGAACGCCGCAAACCACAGGATGGCAAGCTAGACTTTCAGCACTTTGGCCCTGCCAAGATAGAGCTGCGGGTTGCCACCATACCCACCAGCAATAATCTCGAAGATATTGTGATGCGTATCCTTGCCTCAGCCAAACCAGTACCCATGGATAAACTAGGGTTGGAGCCTGGCTCGCTGGAAACCTTGAAAACCCTGATGCAAAGACCATACGGGCTGATACTGGTATGCGGTCCGACAGGCTCTGGCAAAACCACTACGCTGCATTCGCTGCTTGGCAATATCAACACCATAGACAGAAAAATATGGACCGCAGAAGATCCTATAGAAATT
>CAYXMC010000129.1:0-5378 GCA_964466095.1 uncultured Methylophilaceae bacterium
AAGATGGTTTTGGATTCTTTGAACCGATAGAGCCGCCACCAGAGAAAAAAGCAGAACCCGAAGTAGTCGCTGAACCAGCTCCAAAAACAGAACCTGCTCCAGCCAATCCTGCAAATCACCCAATGCGTCGAGAGTCAGACAAGGCGCCAGTCAATGTTGAAAACACATCCATCCGCGTTGGTGTGGAAAAAGTCGACCAACTCATCAATCTGGTGGGTGAACTGGTGATCACGCAAGCCATGATCGAGCAAAAGATTAGCAAGCTAGACCCGATTGAACATGAAGATCTGGTCAACAGCGTTGGACAGCTGACTCGCAATACCCGCGATTTGCAAGAAGCCGTGATGTCTATCCGCATGATGCCGATGGATTACGTATTCTCACGCTTCCCTCGCATGGTGCGCGACCTTGCCACCAAGTTGGGCAAAAAAGTGGAGTTCGTCACCGATGGTGCCACTACCGAGCTGGATAAGGGCCTGATCGAACGTATTGTTGACCCGCTTACCCATCTGGTGCGCAACAGCATAGACCACGGCATTGAAATCCCGGCCAAACGCAAGGAGTCAGGCAAGAACGAAACAGGCCGCCTTTCTCTGTCAGCCTCTAATCGAGGCGGAAATATTGTGATTGAAGTGACAGACGATGGTGCCGGCCTCAGCCGTGAACGCATCTTGAGCAAAGCCAAACAAAACGGACTGCCAGTCTCTGAAAGCATGCCTGATAACGAAGTATGGCAACTGATCTTTGCACCCGGTTTCTCCACTGCAGAAGTGGTCACCGATGTATCCGGCCGGGGTGTAGGCATGGATGTAGTTAAACGTAACGTTAGCGCCATGGGTGGTGCCATCGATATCCGCTCTGCTCTGGGTTATGGCACAACGATGTCTATCTCTCTGCCACTGACACTGGCTATCCTCGATGGTATGTCGGTATCACTCGGCGAGAGTGTCTATGTGGTGCCATTGAATCTGATTGTGGAAACCATGCAGCCTCGTGCCGAGGATATCAAGACAGTTACCGGCGAAGGCCTCATGATTCATGTACGCGGCGAATACTTACCGATTATTCCGCTTTACTCCCTGTTCAATCAGGAAACTTCCATCACCGACCCGACTCAGGGCGTACTGGTGATACTGGAAGCGGAAGGTAAAAAGGCCGCGCTATTCGTCGATGGTCTGGTTGGCCAGCAACAGGTTGTGATCAAGAGTCTGGAAACCAATTTCAAAAAAATCCAAGGCGTATCAGGTGCCACCATCATGGGTGATGGCTCGGTAGCCTTAATTCTAGATGTGCCAGCCATCATCAAGATGGGGCAATACAACAATACGCAAGGAGTCTTCCAATGAGCATGAATACTGAAACCATCAATAAGGATGGCACCAACAAGGATGGCGCAAACGCACAGGAATATCTGACTTTTGTGCTCGGTAACGAAGCTTATGGCCTGGAAATCCTCAAGGTGCAGGAAATCCGAGGCTATGACACCGTCACCAAGATTGCCAATACGCCAGATTTCATTAAAGGCGTGGTCAATCTGCGTGGCCGCATCGTGCCTATTGTCGATCTGCGCATCAAGTTCAATCTCGGCAAGGTGGAGTATGACGAATTTACCGTCGTCATCATTCTCAATCTCAGTGGCCGCGTAGTGGGCATGGTAGTTGATGGCGTATCCGATGTGATGAATCTTCAGGAAAGCCAGATACGTGCAGTGCCCGATATCGTTTCCAGTATCGACACTAAATACATTACGGGGCTTGCCACAGTAGATGAAAAAATGTTCATCCTGGTTGATATCGAACAATTGATGTCAAGCAAGGAAATGGAGTTGATGGATAGCGTGGCAGTTCACTAATCTGATTTGGCTGCCGGGAAAGGTTGCGCAAAATGCTGAGCTTATTAAGAAAAATTGTGCTTGGGAAAAACTACAAGTCGATGAGGTCGGACGAATACACCAGTCTCATCGGGCAAATTAATGCCATCCAGAAAACACTGGGCGTCATTGAATTTAGTCTGGATGGCAAGATCCTCAGCGTGAATGAGAACTTTGCTGCAGTCACCGGCTACAGCGTTGAAGAAATCGTGGGCAAGCACCACAGCATGTTTGTTGATGCGACTTATCGTAACAGCGCTGAGTACAAAGCCTTCTGGGAAAAACTGGGTAACGGTGAATCATTCGAAGGCCAGTTCAAGCGTGTCGGTAAAGATGGCAAGGATATCTGGCTGCATGCCTCCTACAACCCGATCTTCGACCTCAATGGCAAGCCTTACAAGGTCGTGAAATACGCCAGCGATATCACCGCAGATAAACTCAAGAATAATGAAATGGCTGTTGAGCTTGCTGCCATCAACAGCATTCAGGGCATAGTCGAATTCGATATGGATGGCAAAATTCTGAACGGCAATCCTATCTTTCTGAAAGCTGTTGATTACACACTGGAACAGATTCAGGGCAAACACCACAGCATGTTTGTTGACCCTGCGGAACATCAATCCCCAGCCTACCGTGAGTTCTGGGACAAACTTAAAACAGGTCAGGCTCAATCGGGAAGATTCAAACGCATCATCAACGGGGGCAAAGAGATATGGGTACAGGCTTTATACGCGCCGATTCACAATCCTGAAGGCGTGCCCTACAAAGTGATTCGTTTTGCCAGCTATGTCACTGATCAGGTTGAGGCTGAGCGCAATCTGATGATGGCAGTTGAGGAAACTCAAGCGATTATCCAGGCCGCAAAAGCTGGCGATATCAGCCACCGCATATCGCTAGAAGGCAAAAAAGGCAACATCATGCAGCTATGTGATGGGGTCAATGCGCTTATGGACAAAATGACCGAAGTGATTATTCAGGTCAGACAAGCGGGCGAAACCATTAACACCGCTGCCGGCGAAATCTCCAGTGGTAACAACGATCTTTCACAACGCACTGAGCATCAGGCTTCTAGCCTGGAAGAAACCGCTTCCAGCATGGAGCAATTGGCTGGCACGGTTAAGCAAAATGCAGACAATGCAAAACAAGCCAATCAACTCGCTGCCGCAGCATCCAATGTTGCAGTTAAAGGTGGCGATGTGGTCAATCAGGTCATCACTACCATGGCCGACATCAACGAAAGCTCACGCAAGATTGAAGACATTATTTCCGTGATTGACGGTATTGCCTTCCAAACCAATATTCTGGCACTGAATGCTGCAGTAGAAGCCGCCCGTGCCGGCGAACAGGGCCGTGGCTTTGCCGTGGTAGCTGGCGAGGTACGCAATCTGGCACAACGCTCGGCAAGTGCTGCAAAAGAAATCAAGCAGTTGATCTCTGCCTCTGTCGCCAAAGTGCAGGATGGCAGCAAGCTGGTGGAAGACGCCGGACAAACCATGCAGGAAATCGTTTCTTCAGTAAAGCGTGTCACTGACATCATGGTGGAAATTTCCTCCGCATCCAGCGAGCAAAGCGCAGGTATAGATCAGGTCAATCGCGCTATTGCCAGCATGGATGAAGCTACCCAGCAAAATGCAGCACTGGTTGAGGAAGCTGCCGCAGCTGCAGAATCGCTGGTTGATCAGGCCATCAACCTGATGGATGTTGTCAGCAGCTTTAAATTGAGCACAGGGGCAAAAGTCAGCGAATTCAAACCTGCCTCGCGTAGCGCAACAAGCAGCCCAATTTCTTTTGACGATGCTAAAAATGCGCATATGCAATGGAAAGTCAGGCTGGTTAACTACATCAAAGGCAGTGGAGAAGAACATCTGGATATCGCCAAGGTTTCACGCGATGACCAATGTGCATTAGGGCAATGGATTTATGGCGAGGCACAGAAGCATGCAGCATTGCCTGAATATGCGGAACTACGGGCAGCACATGCCGAGTTTCACAAAAGCGTAGGCGGTATTGTCCGCTGCGTGCATGAACACAAACCCGACGATGCAAGACAATTGTTGGGGGGGGATTTTTATAAAAACTCAAACCGGACCATAGCGGCAATTGATGCTATCGAGTCACGAGTCAGCAATTCAACAAAAGGTAGCAAGTCCGCCTCATTAAAAACCGGCACGGACAATGAGGAATGGCAGGAATTCTAAGCCCGCCAGCACCCATACCTACAATTAAATCCCCAGGAGTTAAACCATGAAGCTAGATAGCATCAGAGTAAAAATCGCCTTGATTGTGACGGCAATCGCCCTTTTGGGATTTGGCACCACAATCACGCTGATTATCAGAAACGCCAGCAACATAGAGGAGAAATCCGCTTTTCGCCTGGCCGATGAATCAGCACTTAAAAGTGGCGAAGAAGCTGCCAAGAATCTTTCCAAAGCCATGGACGCCGCGCGCAGCTTGGCATGGTCGTTCCAGGCCATGAAAAACAGCAAGCAGGCAAACCGTGAGCTGGGAAACAACATGCTGGCAAAAGTTTTGCAGGAAAACCCTGATTTTGTCGGTGTTTGGACGCTGTGGGAACCAGATGCTTTTGATGGTATGGATAAAAAATATATCAACGCTAAAGGCTATGATGCCAGCGGTCGTTATGTGCCCTACTGGAATCGTGGCGCTGGCAACATTCAGGTTGAACCCCTCATTGATTATGACAAACCGGGGGCTGGTGATTACTACTTACTTGCAAAGAATTCTGGCAAAGAAACCCTGCTTGAACCCTATGTTTATAAAATCGCCGGCAAAGAGACTTGGATTACTACTGTTACGGTTCCAATTCATTTAGATGGAAAATTTGTAGGTGTAGCCGGCATCGACTTACCACTGACCGGTATTCAGGCTCAGATTAGCAAGATCAAGCCTTATGAAGGTAGCTATGCCAATCTGATCTCCAGCCAGGGTAAATATGTGGCTACTGCCAACCCGAGCAATGTCGGCAAAGAAATCAATACCAAAGATACTGTGATTCTCGGCAACATTAAATCCGGCAAGCTATTCAGCAAGCAAGGCTTTGATGCATCTCTTAACGGCAATGTTTACAGCACTTATATTCCGGTGAAGGTTGGCGGCTCCGAGACCCCATGGTCTCTGCAACTCAACGTACCGACTGACGTAGTACTGGCAGACATCAAGACCCTGCGAGATCTGGCGATGGTCGTTGGCGTATTCTCTGTATTCTCTATCGTACTTGTGATGTATTTCTTCTTGAACCGTATGGTTGTTAAACCGCTGGAGTCCAGCGTGAATGCCATCAAAAAAATCTCCAGTGGCGATCTTAGTGAGGAAATTGGTATCAAGGGCAAAGATGAAATCTCACAGTTAAATATAGCCATGAATCATCTAAGCACCACCATCAAATCCCTGCTCGCCGATATGAATCACATGAGTAGCGAACATGACAAGGGAGACATTGATGTGATGGTCGACGAAGACCGCTTTCAGGGTTCATTCAAGACTTTGG
>CAYXMC010000130.1:0-5373 GCA_964466095.1 uncultured Methylophilaceae bacterium
TTGATGGTCACGGCAAAATGGAAGATCTGGATTTGTTGACCGATGTCAGCAGCAATATTTCAGGCCGAACAATTTGCGCCTTGGGTGATGCAGCTGCAACTCCAGTGTTGAGTTTTATCAAACATTTCCGTCCAGAGTTCGAGTATTACATTCAGCATGGCAAGTCCATGGTCAATGGCAAGTGAGCGGGTTAAGCAAATGTTGAATATTGAAATAGATGGCAAACAGGTAGAGGTCGACCACGGTACGACCATCATTGATGCAGCTGACAAGCTGGGCATCGCCATTCCACGTTTTTGCTATCACAAAAAACTTTCTGTAGCCGCTAATTGCCGCATGTGTCTTGTGCAGGTGGAAAAGTTTGCTAAACCTTTACCTGCTTGCGCTACACCTGTTGCCGATGGTATGAAGATATTCACGCGCTCCAAAGCCGCAGTTCAGGCCCAGAAGAGTGTGATGGAATTTCTTTTGATTAATCACCCGCTTGATTGCCCGATTTGTGATCAGGGTGGTGAGTGTGACTTGCAGGACATTGCGGTGGCCTACGGTGCCAGTGGCTCACGTTATACCGAAGAAAAGCGTGTGGTGCTGAACAAGAACATCGGCCCACTGGTTTCTACTGACATGACCCGCTGCATCCAGTGTACCCGTTGTGTTCGCTTCCTGAAGGAAGTCGGCGGCATGATGGAATTGGGTCTGATTAATCGTGGTGAGCATGCCGAAATTTCTGCTTATGTCGATAAATCTGTGGATTCTGAGCTATCCGGCAATATTATTGACCTTTGCCCAGTTGGTGCCCTCACTAGCAAGCCATTCCGCTATTCAGCCAGAAGCTGGGAGCTGACGCGTCGGCCATCAATCGCACCGCATGATGGGTTGGGCTCGCACCTTGAAGTGCATATTAAAGATAGCAAGGTGATGCGCGTATTGCCCCGCGAAAAGGAAACCATCAATGAATGCTGGCTTTCTGACCGTGATCGATTCTCCTATGAAGGCCTGAATAGCCCGGATCGCCTCAAGGTGCCAATGGTTAAGCACCATGGCGAGTGGCATGAGACTGACTGGAAGACTGCGCTAGAGTTTGCTGCAGGCCAGATCAAGGATATCGTCAGCGATCATGGTGCAGACCAGTTCGGAGTGTTGGTGTCCCCTAACAGTACAATGGAAGAAGTTTATCTGGCCAAAAAGCTGGCCAATGGTCTGGGGAGTGGCAATATTGATTATCGTCTGCGCCAGACCGATTTTCGCATGGATGGGAAGCGCACAGGCACTCCATGGATGGGATGTAATATTCCGGATATCGAGAATCTGGATCGCATCCTGATTATTGGCAGCAACATAAGAAATGAGCAGCCGCTATTGGCGAATCGCTTCCGTAAGGCAGTTGCCAAGGGTGCTGAGCTATCTGTGGTTAATCCGGTAGATGACGATCCGTTGATTAAAGTAACGCACAAGGCGATTACTTCGCCAAATAATATGGTGAATGTGCTTGCACAGATACTTAAAGCAATGTCTGGTTTGCAACGTCTCTCACTCTGCTTGCCCAAAAATTACAGTGACTTGCTGGAAACTGTCGGGATCTGGGACAACACTCAGGCAATGGCAGAAAGCTTGGCTGGTCACGGCAAGGACTACGACCTGATCAGTCCGCGTACTGGTATCTTTTTGGGTAACATTGCCCAGCATCATCCACGGTTTACTGAGCTTTATAGCTTGGCTGAGGCGATAGCTTCGTTATGCGGTGCGACTTTTGGACTGCTTTCTTCACATGCCAATAGTACTGGTGCCCATTTGGTTGGTGCCATGCCGAGTGCGAATGGGCTGAATTCCAAACAAATGCTGGAGTCCCCGCGCAAAGCTTATCTGCTTCTTAATGTGGAGCCAGAGCTGGACTGTCAGAACGCCAAATTGGCCAAACAGGCAATGGCGCAAGCTGAATGTGTAGTTGCCTTGACCAGCTATAAGTCGGAAGCCTTGGAAAATGCTGATGTGCTGTTGCCGATAACGCCATTCACGGAGACATCAGGTACTTTCATGAGCATGGAGGGCCGTGTACAGAGCTTTACTGCTGTAACCAAGCCACTAGCAGAAGCCCGCCCAGCCTGGAAAGTTCTGCGTGTGCTCGGCAATACACTGGGCTTTTCAGGATTCGATTTTGACAACAGCGAAGAAGTCAAGAATGAGATATTCGGTGGTGAAAAGCCATCTGCGGTTGTCTGGCGCTCCCTCAATAATAACCTGCGTGAACTGATCGACATTGAAGTCAAGATCAAGACCGATGTATTGCAACGTATCGGTGAAGTATCACAGTATCAATCTGATGCGATAGTCCGTCGTTCTCCGCCATTGCAGAAAACCAAATACATTTCGCAACCAGTGGTTGCCATGAATGCGGAACTGATTGCGAAGCTTGGCTTGCAAGAAGGAGAAGAAGTGACTGTCAAGCAAGGTACGGGTTCCGCCAGATTGAAAGTGAAGCTGGATAATCGTACTGCAAGAGGCTGTGTGCGTGTGCCTGCAGCAGCGCCGATGACAGCCGAGCTGGGTGACCTGATGGGTGATATTGAGGTGATCAAGGCATGATGGCAACCATACAAAATCTATTAGGCCCTGCCTGGCCAGTGATCTGGACACTGCTCAAGATTGTGGCGATTGTGTTGCCGTTGATGGGGGCTGTTGCGTATTTGACGCTGGCTGAGCGCAAGGTCATTGGCTATATGCAGGTACGCTTGGGGCCTAATCGTGTCGGCTATGGTGGTTTGCTACAGCCAATTGCTGATGGTCTCAAGTTGCTGTTCAAGGAAATCATTATTCCTAGCGCCTCTAATAAGGCTTTATTCCTGATCGGGCCGATATTGGCAATAGCGCCGGCATTTGCTGCCTGGGCAGTCGTGCCGTTTGATTTGAATCTAGTTCTCGCAGATATCGATGCGGGTCTGCTCTATATTCTGGCTATGACTTCTGTGGCAGTTTATGGCGTGATCATTGCTGGGTGGGCCTCTAATTCCAAGTATGCTTTTCTGGGCTCACTGCGTTCTGCAGCGCAGATTGTTTCTTATGAAATTGCTATGGGTTTTGCACTAGTTGGTGTGCTCATGTGTGCTAACAGCCTCAATCTCGGTAAGATTGTACTGGCGCAGCAAGGTGGTTTTTGGGAGTGGTACTGGTTACCTTTATTCCCATTGTTCGTTGTTTATTTCATCAGCGCAGTCGCTGAAACGAATCGTGCGCCTTTCGACGTAGCAGAAGGCGAGTCTGAAATTGTTGCCGGTTTCCACGTTGAATATTCTGGCATGGCCTTCGCTGTATTCTTCTTGGCTGAATACGCCAACATGATTCTTGTCTCCATGCTGGCTGCCCTCATGTTCCTCGGAGGCTGGCTTTCGCCAGTGCCCTTCCTGCCAGATGGTTTCCCTTGGCTACTGATTAAGGTTGCGTTCCTGCTTTTCTGTTTCCTTTGGTTCCGTGCGACCTTCCCGCGTTACCGTTATGACCAGATTATGCGTCTGGGCTGGAAAGTGTTTATCCCGATTACCCTGGTCTGGATTATCGTGGTCGGTGCCATGATGCAAACGCCATGGGGATATTTGTTCCACTAAGAGCTCACTATGATGAACAGGATTAAAGAAATATTTTCCAGCTTGATGCTGATCGAGCTGCTCAAGGGGATGGCGCTGACCGGGCGTTATTTCTTTGCTCGGAAAATTACGGTGCAGTTCCCGGAAGAACGTACTCCGATTAGTCCGCGTTTCCGTGGACTGCATGCCTTGCGCCGATATCCAAACGGCGAGGAGCGCTGCATTGCATGCAAATTGTGTGAAGCTGTATGTCCTGCCATGGCCATTACTATCGAATCCGAGCAGCGCGAGGATAACACTCGCCGTACTACTCGCTACGATATTGATCTGACCAAGTGTATTTTCTGTGGCTTTTGCGAAGAGTCCTGTCCGGTGGACTCAATTGTTGAGACCCGTATTTTTGATTATCACGGTGAAAAGCGTGGTGATCTGCTTTACACCAAACAGATGTTGCTGGAAGTGGGTGACAAATATGAAGCCCAGATCGCAGCAGACCGTAATGAAGATGCCAAATATCGATAAGGCTGGCTACTAATGGTATTTCAAGACTACGTTTTTTATGTGCTGGCAGCAATACTGTTGTTTGCCGGTTTGCGTGTGATTACAGCACGCAATCCCGTGCATGCTGCCTTGTTTCTGGTGCTCGCCTTTTTTACTGCCGCTGGGATCTGGTTGCTGCTTGAGGCCGAATTTCTGGCGATTGCCTTGGTGCTGGTTTATGTCGGAGCGGTCATGGTGCTTTTCCTGTTCGTGGTGATGATGCTGGACATCAATCTCGACAAGTTGCGTGAAGGATTCTGGGAGGCACTACCGATTGCCCTGCCTATTGGTATCCTGATGGCAGTAGAAATGGTCATGATTCTGGGTAGCAAGCATTTTGGTGCGGGTCGTATTTCTACACCTGTTCCACACCTGAGTGGATACAGCAATACTGCCGAGTTGGGGCGTCAGCTTTATACCGATTACCTGTTGCCTTTCGAGCTGGCTTCTGTCGTATTACTGGTGGCGATTGTGGCGGCCATTGCGCTGACCTTGCGTGACCGCAAGGATTCGAAATTTATTGACCCTGCCGAGCAAGTCAAGGTCAAGCGTGCAGATCGTATTCGTATGGTCAGCATGGCGGCTGATGTTGAACCACCCGCGTCTGCAGAGGCGGAAGCCGGAAAGGAAAAGTCCTGATGGTCGGTTTGTCTCATTACCTTGTTCTCGGCTCGCTGTTGTTTGCCATCAGCGTTGTCGGCATTTTTCTCAACCGTAAGAATGTGATCATTCTTTTGATGGCGATAGAACTGATGTTGCTAGCGGTGAACCTTAATTTCATAGCCTTCTCGCATTATCTGAACGACATTGCTGGTCAGGTTTTCGTATTTTTCATCCTGACCGTTGCGGCAGCTGAGTCTGCAATCGGTCTGGCCATTCTGGTGGTGCTGTTCCGTAATTTGCGCACCATCAATGTAGATGATCTGGATAGTCTCAAGGGTTAAGCATCAATGACAACCATGCAAAAAATCTACCTGCTGATTCCCTTGTTGCCTTTGTTTGCAGCAACAGTCGTCGGCCTCTTTGGTCGCTTGTTACCTCGTTCTGCGGCGCATATCATCACAATTTCTGGTGTTGCTGGCGCCTTTGGTCTTTCAGCTTTTGTATTTAATGATGTGCTGAATGGACATGTATTTAACGGCACAGTCTATACATGGCTAACCAGTGGCAATATCAGTTTTGAAGTCGGCTTCCTGATTGATAAGCTGACTGCTGTCATGATGGTGGTCGTGACTTTTGTGTCATTGATGGTGCA
>CAYXMC010000131.1:0-5350 GCA_964466095.1 uncultured Methylophilaceae bacterium
GGTTTGGCGTGGGCTTGGGGGCCAGCGTTGAAAAGCTACTCTACCTGCCAGAGGCCCATACCGACTTTCTGCTGGCGGTGATTGCAGAAGAACTCGGCTTTGTCGGCGTGCTGGTGGTGATAGGTTTATTTGCCTGGCTGGTCTTGCGTGCTTTTGGTATCGCCAAGGAAGCTATCAACAACGAGCGCTATTTTTCTGCCTTGCTGGCACAAGGCATAGGTGTCTGGATAGGTGCCCAAGGCATTATCAATATGGGTGTGAACATGGGGCTATTGCCCACCAAGGGTCTGACACTACCCCTGCTCTCCTTTGGTGGTAGCGGCATCCTCGCCAATTGCATTGCGCTGGCTGTACTAATGCGGATTGATTGGGAGAGTAGAAGGTTACAAAAGGGGTTGCCAGCATGAGCAAGACCATTTTGATCATGGCGGCAGGTACTGGTGGACACGTGATTCCGGGGTTGGCTGTGGCTGACGCTATGCGTGGCCGCGGCTGGCAGGTGCACTGGCTGGCTACACGTCATGGGATGGAGAACAAGCTGGTACCGCCTTCTGGTATTCCCATGACTCGTCTGAATTTCTCGGGTCTGCGTGGCAAGGGCTTGTGGCATAGCTTCACAGGGGTATTCAAGCTGTTGGCTGCCAGCCTGCAATCCTGGCGCTTGATGCGCAAACTCAAACCATCAGTCGTGCTGGGTATGGGCGGCTATGTCACCGTGCCCGGTGGCTGGGCAGCCAAGGTATTGCGTCTGCCGCTGGCCTTGGTGAATGCCGATGCTGCGTTGCTGCTATCCAACCGCGCGCTGGCAGCTTCGGCTCAGCGTGTGCTGTTCGGTTTTGATGGCAAACAACAAGCCGCACTGGGCAGCAAGGCGATGGTGACCGGCAACCCGATACGCGCCAGTATCGCCGGATTGCCTGCACCAGAAATACGCTATGCCAGCCGTCAGGGACCGCTACGCCTGCTGGTGGTAGGTGGCAGCCTTGGGGCGCAGATATTGAACAGCACGGTGCCTGCTGCGCTGGCCAAGTTGCCTGCAGATATCCGTCCCATCGTGCTGCATCAGGCAGGTGCCCAGCATATTGATGCCCTGCGTCAGGCGTATGCCGATGCCGGTGTAGAGGCCAGGGTAGAGGCATTTATCGAAGACATGGCAACTGCCTACGCAGAGGCGGACTTGTTGGTATGCCGTGCCGGTGCGATTACGGTCAGTGAAATCGCAGTGGCTGGCGTAGCCAGCGTGCTTGTGCCCTTTGTGGTTTCCACGACTAGCCATCAGGCAGATAACGCCGCATGGATGGCCGCACATGGCGCAGCGATTCATTTACCACAAATGGAGATGAGTGCCGAAAAGCTGGCGAATCTGCTGCAAAGTCTGGACAGAACCAGACTGCTGGAGATGGGTTTGGCAGCGCGCAAGCTGGCCAAGCCGGATGCGACCAACACGATTGCCGATGAGCTGGAAAGGATGGCGGCATGAAACATAAAGTCAAAAACGTGCATTTTGTCGGTATTGGTGGTTCTGGCATGAGTGGGATTGCAGAAGTGCTGGTCAATCTGGGCTTTAATGTCAGTGGTTCTGATCTGGCAGTCAGCGCAACTACGCAGCGTTTGGTCAAGCTAGGCGCTACCGTGCATCAAGGACATTCAGGCAGTAACCTCTCTGAAGCAGACGTCGTCGTCGTTTCCAGTGCTGTGAATGAGGCCAATCCGGAAGTGATGGAAGCACGTAAACGCAGCATACCTGTAGTGCCGCGCGCCATCATGCTGGCCGAATTGATGCGTTTCCGTCAGGGCATTGCCGTCGCCGGCACGCATGGCAAGACCACAACTACCAGCCTGATTGCGAGCATTCTGGCGGAAGCCGGGATGGACCCGACCTATGTCATCGGTGGGCGTCTGGAATCTGCCAATACCAATGCCAAACTGGGTGCCGGTGAATTTATCGTGGCAGAGGCGGATGAGTCTGATGCCTCTTTCCTGCACCTGACACCAGTGATGGCGGTGGTCACCAATATTGATGCTGATCACATGGATACCTATGAGCATAGTTTTGAGAAGCTTAAAGGTGCATTTGTCGAGTTTCTGCAGCAGCTGCCATTCTGGGGTATGGCCGTGGTGTGCATAGACGACCCCAATGTCCGTGCCATCTTGCCCCATGTATCCAAACCCATCATGCCTTACGGTTTTTCAGAAGATGCACGCATTCGTGCCAAGAATGTGCGTGCCGATGACGGCAAGATGCACTTCACGGTGCAGCGTATCAATGGCACGACTACCGAGTTTGATGTGACGCTGAATCTGCCAGGCAATCACTATGTGCTGAATGCACTGGCTGCAATTGCGATTGCCAGCGAACTGAATGTGCCGGACGAAGCCATCATTAAGGCGCTGCGCGAATTCAAGGGCGTGGGTCGCCGCTTTGAGCGTTATGGTGAAGTGCCTGCCAAGACTGGCGGCGCTTTCACGCTGATTGATGACTATGGTCACCACCCGGTGGAGATGCAGGCAGTGATAGCCGCGGCACGTGGTGCTTTCCCCGGCCGTCGTCTGGTCATGGCTTTTCAGCCTCACCGCTACACTCGCACCCGTGATTGTTTTGAAGATTTCGTCAAAGTGCTTTCCTCCGTCGATGCTTTGTTGCTGACAGAAGTGTATTCAGCTGGTGAAGCGCCGATTGTTGCAGCTGATGGTCGTTCATTGGTTCGCGCCGTGCGCGTTGCTGGCAAGGTGGAGCCACTGTTTTTTGAGACCACGGCAGAGTTGCCAGAGGCGATCCATGAGATTGCGCGCGATGGTGATGTGGTGATTGTCATGGGGGCTGGTTCTATCGGTCAGGTCGCTATACGTACAAAGGAGTTGGCAGCGTGATGGCACAACCCCTGACACAAGGCAAATTGCTGAAGAACGAGCCACTGGCTCGCTATACCAGCTGGCGCGTCGGTGGCCCGGCAGACCGTTTTTATATACCAGCTGATCTGGCGGATTTGCAGGTATTCCTGCAAGGGTTGCCTGCCGATGAGCCACTGCATTTTATCGGCTTGGGTTCCAATCTGTTGGTGCGCGATGCCGGCGTACGCGGCACCGTGGTACTGATGCACAACGTGCTAAACGGCCTGCATATGGATGGCGGTTTGGTCTATGCCGAAGCGGGTGTTACCTGCGCCAAGCTGGCCAAATTCACCGCCCGCCAACACCGGCACGGTGCCGAGTTCATGGCCGGTATCCCCGGCACGGTGGGTGGGGCGCTGGCGATGAATGCCGGCTGCCATGGTGGTGAGACCTGGCAGATCGTACGCAAGGTCATCACGATAGACCGTAAGGGCCAACTGCATGAGCGTGGTCGCAGTGAGTTTGTGGCGAGCTATCGCCATGTCGAGATGCAGCCGGACGAGTGGTTTGTCGCTGCCTGGTTTGAGTTGCCACAGGGGGAAGCCAGCGAGGCGGAGCTGAAGATCAAGCAATTGCTGGCCAAGCGCTTGGCAACTCAGCCGCTGAATATGCCGAATGCGGGTTCGACCTTCCGCAATCCGCCGGGTGACTATGCGGCGCGTTTGGTAGAGGCCTGCGGGCTTAAGGGTTACACGATAGGTGGCGCGCAGGTGTCGGAAAAGCATGCCAATTTCATCGTCAATCTGGGCGATGCCAAGGCAAAAGATATAGAGCAGATCATCGCGCTGATGCGCGATACAGTGAAAGAGCAGTTTGGTATTGAGCTGCAACAGGAAGTCAGAGTGATAGGTAGCTATGAGTAAGAATTTTGGAAAAGTAGCCGTCTTGATGGGTGGCAAATCTGGTGAACGTGAAGTTTCACTAAAGAGTGGTGCTGCTGTACTGGCTGCCCTGCAACGCCAAGGTGTGGATGCCCAGAGTTTTGACCCGGCTGAGCGTGATCTACACGAGCTGGAAGCATTTGACCGCGTGTTCATCGCGCTGCATGGCCGCTTTGGCGAGGACGGCACCATACAGGGTGCGCTCGAATTGATGGGGATTCCTTATACCGGTAGCGGTGTGTTGGCCTCTAGCGTAGGCATTGATAAATGGCGTACCAAACTGATGTGGCGCTCTGCTGGTATCCCGACACCAGACTTTGAATTGATAGATGAGCACAGTGACTATGCAGCTGTGGAAAAACGCCTAGGTCTGCCACTGTTTGTGAAGCCAGCGAATGAGGGGTCCAGCATTGGTATTACCAAGGTCAAGCAATCTGGCGAGCTGAAAGCAGCATATGAACTGGCTGCCAAGAGCGACCCGCTGGTGATTGCCGAGAAGTTTGTCGGTGGCGGTGAATACACCGTTGGCATCCTCGGGGATCAGGTATTGCCGGTGATCCGCATCGTGCCAGCTAATGAGTTTTATGACTATGAAGCCAAGTATCTGCGTGACGACACGCAGTACCTGTGCCCATGTGGTCTGGCCCCAGAAAAGGAGGCGCAGATCCAAGCCGAGGCCTTGCAAGCTTTCCGTACCTTGGGCGGTCGTGGCTGGGGGCGCGTGGATTTCCTGATGGATGAGGCAGGTAACCATTATTTTCTGGAAGTGAATACTTCTCCCGGCATGACAGACCATAGCCTGGTGCCTATGGGCGCCAAGGCGGTGGGGATTAGTTTTGAGGAGCTGGTGGTAAAGATTCTGGAGATGGCTCAAGTTTCGGAAGCGGCGAAGGTGTAAAAGATGCAGGCACCTTCAAAAATCCAGAAACTCGTGATGCAGCGCAAGGCGCACGGAGCGCAGGCCCCGAGACAGTACATCCAGTACGGCGAGTGGATGAGCACCGCGCAACGTAGCGATGCGTACGAGGAGTGGGTTTGTGGAGGTTGTTGCCGTGTGGGATAAGCCGCAAGTGCTTAACTGGATTGCGAATTTTTTCTTCGCATTATCAGCAGTACTGCTCATGTACGGAACTTTATATGTAGTGGTGCATTTGCCGATTTTTCCGCTACGTGAGGTCCGCGTGGATGGCAAGTTGAGCCATGTGAACCGTGAGCAGGTGAAGTTTATTGTCGAGCGTTACATGCAGGGCAATTTCTTCACGCTTGATTTGGTGAAAGCGCGTGATGCCTTCGAGAAACTGCCTTGGGCGCGCAATGTCAGTGTGCGCAGGCGCTGGCCAGACAGATTGGAAGTAGTGATAGAGGAGCATAAGGAGTTGGCTCGCTGGGGCAATATCGCACTGGTAAACACTTATGGCGAGTTGTTTCATGCCGCTTCAGATAGTGATCTGCCGGTGTTTTACGGCCCTGGTGATGGCGTGCATGAAGTGGCAGAGCATTACGGTAAATACAGTGAACTGTTATTGCCAACCGGTATGAAGGTGGTGGAGATCGCGCTCACGCCGCGCCGCGCATGG
>CAYXMC010000132.1:0-5325 GCA_964466095.1 uncultured Methylophilaceae bacterium
ACGACGATATCAGCCAGATCGACCAGCACCCATTCGCCATCTTTTTCGCCTTCGATACCGCGCAGGTCTACACCTTTTTCTTTCAGCTTTTCACGCACATTATCTGCGATTGCCTTGGTTTGGCGGATGGAGTTGCCACTTGCAACGATCATGTAACTGGTCATGGAGGTGAGCTTGCGCACATCCATCACTGTGATATCGAATGCCTTGATGTCTTCCAGCGCGTCGATGACGGCTGCCTTCATTTCTTCTAGATCCATGCAAAATCCATTGTTGCGGCTGGCAGGGGTTTACCTGCCCGCTTAGTAGTAGCCTTTGTGGTTGATTGGTCTTTCCATTTGCAGGGTGACGCTCATTGGCATCAGGCCGCTTGCACAGGAATCTGCTGGCGCTGGTCTTTGATGCGATTCTCGGAATCAACATAGACCAACTGTGGTTTGAATTTTTCCAGTTCGACTTCGTTATAGACCGCGTAGCTGGCAATGATCAGCAGATCACCGGGGCTGGCCTTGCGGGCAGCAGCGCCGTTGACAGAGATAACGCCAGAGTTACGTTGGGCGCGAATCGCATAGGTGGTGAAACGTTCACCGTTATTGATGTTGTAAATGTCGATTTGCTGATATTCGCGAATATCGGCGGCTTCAAGCAAAGCCTCGTCTATCGCGCAAGAGCCCTCATAGTCCAGCTCCGAATGCGTACAGCGCACACGGTGCAATTTGGATTTGAGCATGGTTCTTTGCATGGACATCCTAGGTTGTTCGGAAAAGGGGTGCCATTATAGACTTATCATCGGCAGCCTGCAAAATGACTTTACTAATCAAGGCTAAATTCCATATTGTCGATGAGGCGAGTACGGCCCAGCTTGGCTGCTGCGAGCACAATCAGCGCCTTGTCTGAAGCGGTGGCAGGCAATAATGTGGTGGCCGAGCGGATGGAAATGTAATCCACCATCCAGCCGAGTTGCGTGAGGTATTGGCTGGTTTGTGCCTCTATCGCGGCAAAATCGTGGTTGCCTTTTTGCACCGTGCTGATGACTTGCCTGAGTGCTTTGTTCAGGCGAGAAGCTTCCTGTTTTTCTGCAGCGCTGAGGTAGCCGTTGCGTGAGCTCATGGCGAGGCCGCTTTCTTCACGCACGGTATCTACACCGAGGATGGTGATGTCCAGATTCATCTGGCGCACCAGCTCGCGGATGATAAAGAGCTGCTGAAAATCTTTTTTGCCAAAGACAGCGACTTGCGGCTTAACCAGATTGAACAGCTTGAGCACAACAGTGGCTACGCCATCAAAATGGCCGGGGCGGCTGGCACCGCAAAGCTGGCTGGCAACCGGCGGCGGCGTGACTATCATGGTTTGGCCAGTGCTGCGGGTTTCGGCGTTGAAATCCGGGTACATCTCGGTATCCAGCGGGGCGAATACTACATCCACACCGACAGATTCCAGCTTGGCGCAATCTTGCTCCAGCGTGCGCGGGTAGCTGGCAAAGTCTTCATTGGGGCCAAATTGCAGCGGGTTGACGTAGATGCTGACCACCACGCACGAGCCTTGCTCTTTGGCGACTTTGGCCAGCTGAATGTGGCCTTCGTGCAGATTGCCCATGGTGGGGACAAAGGCGATGGCAGGCTCATCTTTCAAGCGCTCGCGCAGGATGCGGGTGGTTTTGATGATTTCCATCAGTAGCTGTGCTCCGCTGCCGGGAAGGTGGAGTTTTTGACAGCTTCTACATAGCTGCGAACAGCCTGCTGGATACTGCCGCTGTCTTTAAGGAAATTACGCACAAAGCGCGGTGATTTGAAACTGGCCGGGTCGCGGTTGGCGGGGCCGGTGTAGATGCCGAGTAAATCCTGAATGACTAGCACCTGGCCGCTGCAATCCACCCCGGCACCAATGCCGATGGTGGGGATAGGGATGGTGCGTGTGATTTCGGCGGCAAGCGCGGCGGGTACCATTTCAAGCAACACCAGCGATGCGCCAGCTTCGCTCATGGCAATGGCATCGGCCAGTATTTGTGCGGCGCTTTCTTCGGTTTTGCCTTGAATCTTGTAGCCACCGAATTGATTGACGGATTGCGGGGTGAAACCCAGATGCGCGCATACCGGAATGCCGTTTTGCACCAGATGGCGTGCGGTTTCTACCATATTGCCACCGCCTTCTATCTTGACGATGTGGGCGCCTGCATTCATCAGGGCATGGGCGTTGTTCAGGGCATCTGCCTTGCTGTGTTCATAACTGCCGTAGGGCATATCGGTCATGATCAGGCTATGCGGTGCGCCAGCCGCTACCGTGCGCGTGTGGTAGGCCATGTCGCGGACGGTCACAGCTAATGTATCGGCGGCACCTTGCAGCACCATGCCGAGAGAATCTCCCACCAGCAGCATATCGACTCCGGCAGCTTGCATCAGCTTGGCAAAGGTGGCGTCGTAGCAGGTAAGCATGGCGATCTTTTCGCCACGTGCAGCCATTGTTTGTAGCTCGGTTAAATCCACGCTATTCCAGATTAGGGTTGAAGAATTCGCGGCGGCTGCGAATCTGCATGATGCGTTCTATCAACATGTCCAGCGCATGCTCATCCTGCGCTACGTTGAGCTTGTCGTTATTGACGATCAGCAGCGGCGAGGCATCGTACTGGTGGAAAAACTCGCTGTAGACATCGGCCAGCCTTGCCAGATATTCACGCGGAATCTCGGATTCATAACGGATATTGCGTTGGGTTACGCGCTCAACCAGCGCATCTACCGGGGTTTGCAGGTAGATCACCAGATCGGGCGGCGAGGTTTGCAGCTGGATATGCTGGTAGATTTGGCGATAGAGCGCGAACTCTTCGTCATTGAGGTTCATGCGCGCAAACAGCGGATCTTTTTCCAGAAAGAAATCGGCAATCGTGGCTTCTGCAAACATATCGCGCTGGGCCAGCTCCTTGAGTTGCTCTGCCCGCTGAAACAGAAAGAACAGCTGGGTGGGCAGGGCGTAGCGAGCGACATCCATGTAAAACTTGGGCAGGAAGGGATTGGCTTCGGCGTTTTCCAGCAACAGATTCACCGAGAATCTGTCTGCCAGCTTGCGCGCAAGCGTGGTCTTGCCGCTACCGATGGGCCCCTCAATCACGATATAGGGGAATTTATCTACGATGCTCATGCGATATCAACCTGTTATTTTTTCTACTCCCTGATCGGCGCATTGCTGCGCCAATTCTGCTGCCTTGCCGTGCTTGCCAATCACCAGATCAGGTGCGATCTCGGCTAATGGTAACAGCACAAAGCCACGCTCATGCATGCGCGGGTGTGGCAGGGTCAGCTCCTCCGTATTCATGGCAATATCATCGTAGATTAGGAGGTCCAAGTCCAACACTCTGGGAGCGTTGGGGAATGGGCGTTCCCGGCCATGGCTGGTCTCCAGCGCCAATAATGCCCGCAAGAGCGTTAATGGCTCAAGCGTGGTTTCTACCTCAACCGCAGCGTTGATGAAATCCGGCTGGTTGTCGTAACCCACAGGTGCTGTGCGGTAGAGCGATGAATGCCTGATGATTATGGTATCGGGCAATTCCGAGATTTCTTGAAACGCCAGACTGACTTGTTTGGCTGGGTCCTGCAAATTGCTGCCCAGCGCGATATACGCAAGACTCATGCTTCGCTAAAGCCAGAAGGCTTGGCGTTAGATGGTTTTCTGCGGCGACGACGGCGCTTTTTCGGTTCGGTCGAAGGCTGCAGCATGCCTTGCCGTTGCTCGCCGTTGCCCTCAATAAAATTGGTCCACCACTCGCCAATTTCTTTATCCAGCTCGCCGGATTCACAACGCAGCAACAGGAAATCGTAAGCGGCACGGAAGCGTGGGTGTTCGAGCAAACTAAAAGGGCGTTTGCCAGCGCGTTGCTCAAAGCGTGGTTGCAGGCCCCAGATTTCTTTCATGGTGGCACTGTAACGCTTGTGAATGGCAAGTTTTTCGGCCTGAATGTCGATGACTTCATTCATGGCGATATGCAGGGCGGGGATAGGCCGCTCTCCCTGATCCTGCACTTTTTGCCATGCGCCGAGTACCTCGTGCCAGAGCAGCGTGGCAAACAGAAAGCTAGGTGAAACCGGCTTGTCTGCCAGCACACGCTCATCGGTGTTCTTCAATGCCAGATTAACGAAACGTTCACCCAGCGGTTGCTCCAGTACCACATCGAGCAGTGGCAACAGGCCATGGTGCAAGCCATGCTGGCGCAAAGCGCTGGCACTTTCCATGGCATGGCCGGAGAGGAAAAGCTTGAGCATCTCGTCGAAGAGGCGGGATGGTGGCACGTCTTGCAAAAGGTCTGCCAGTTTGGAGATGGGCTTTTCGGTAGCTTTATCCAGCTTGAGCCCCAGCTTGGCAGAAAGGCGGATGGCACGCAGCATACGTACCGGGTCTTCGCGGTAACGAGTCTCCGGGTCACCTATCATGCGTAATACCCCGGCCTTGATGTCAGCATAGCCATCATGAAAATCCAGCACTTCTTCTGTGGCCGGGTCGTAATACAAGGCGTTGGCTGTGAAGTCGCGGCGAACTGCATCATCTTTCTGGTTGCCGAATACGTTATCGCGCAGGATACGGCCGGAATCGGCGACTTTGGAATCACCTTCTTCGCCTAGATGGCTGCCGCGAAAGGTGGAGACTTCTACCGTTTCATCGCCAAACATCACATGCACCAGACGGAAACGACGGCCGATGATGCGGGAGCGGCGGAATACGCGGTTCACCTGTTCTGGCGTGGCATCGGTGGCGACATCAAAATCCTTGGGCACGCGGTTGAGCAGCAGATCTCGCACGGCGCCACCCACGACAAAAGCCTGAAAGCCCGCTTTTTGCAGACCTTCTGTGGTTTTGAGTGCGGCAGAGCTGAGCAACTTGCGATTGATACGGTGCGTTTTACTGGAGATGCGAAGTGCGGCATCTTGATGCTGGCTGGTTTTGACACCGGATTTTGCAGCAGTCTTTTTGCTTGGACTGAAAACTTTTTGCAGCAGTTTTTTGATCATCTAGAGGTGTAAGCCTGAACGTTCGGGGCTGATATTGGGGAAATTATAACTGATGCAAGGCCTTATTTAAGCCTTGATTTTGCAGATTCCCGAGAAAAGCAGGATTTGATGCTATTTAGGCTGGCGTAGCAGTTTGAAAATACCAATGCCAGCCAGCATGCCGACTACAAAAACCAGAGCTGACAGGCTGGCTGTACCCAAAGACACTACAGCTGGCCCCGGGCAGTAACCAGACAAGCCCCAGCCAGTGCCAAAGATGATGGCGCCGATGATCAGTGGTTTATCTATCTTGGTTTCTGTTGGGAGTTGCAAAAGTTCGCCGGTGAGATCG
>CAYXMC010000133.1:0-5306 GCA_964466095.1 uncultured Methylophilaceae bacterium
CAGTGCCATTCGCTTATGCATCCCTGCCACAGCAGAACGCAACTGGCGGTGAAATCAACACCAACCCGGTTGCGATCAACAGCCGTGAGGCGAATACCTGCAGCAATCTGCACCCAGCGTTCTAATGGTTAGGCCTGCATCAAGCAGGTGATCTGAACAAGCACCCCTGATTTTCAGGGGTGCTTTTGTGCGTTTATTAGCCGGCATCGCAAAGTTGTCACAATTTTGTAGGAAACTCGGCTCAAGTTTTATCAGGATAAGTGTTCATGAATAAAGGTATCTACCGACTGGTTTTTAATGCGCTACGAGGCATGTGGATGGCTGTAGAAGAAACGGCCCGCTCCATGCAGAGGGGCTCTCAGCGGTTGCGTCGTCGTTCAGTCACTTATCTGTTGACCCTGCTTTTTGCTGGCCCCGGTTATTCGGTGTTTGCAGCAGAACTGGCACCGGATGTGTTGCCTGATATCAATGTGCATGTTGGCCCAAATACGGTGATTCATGCTCCTGTGATTAACCCCTTGAATGATGCCGGGCGCCTGATGGTGATCCAGCAGGGGGATCTCAAGGCCATATTGCAAGGCCCCAGTTTCAATATCGGCAATGCCAGTGAAGTACGTTTCAACCACACGGCGGGTGCTGGTTCGGCTACCTTGGTACGTGTGATTGGTAATGAGCGCTCCATCATAGAAGGCAAGCTGACAGCGCCCAATGGGGATATTTATCTGCTCAACCAGAACGGTATCCTGTTTGGCGATGGTGCTCGTGTCAATGTGCATGGGCTGGTGGCTTCCACGCTCAATCTGAGTGACTCTGATTTTCTGAACGATCTTGGGCATCTGTATGCCATTACTCAAGATCGTGCAGCCTATGTGTTTGAGGGTGATGCCGATGGTTTTGCCCAGGCATTGGTGCAGGTAGAGCCTAATGCCCGTATCAAAGCTGAGCTGGGTGGTTCGGTGATGCTGTTCGGCTCCAAGGTGATTAACAAAGGCAGTATTGAGACCGCAGAAGGCCAGGTTGCCATGGCGGCTGGCTCCAAGGTCTATCTCTCGTTTGCCCCAGACCCTAATAGCACCCCCGGTAGCACCAGCAGCTACAGTTATGCGGCAGATTCTCCTTATCGTTCACTCGCTGGTTTGCTGGTAGAAGTAGACCCCTATCAGGAAAAATCCGGCGATACGGTGACCCGTGAGATTACCGGCGAAGTGGTGAATGACACCATGGGCCGCATTCTTGCCGAGCGCGGCAACGTAACCATGGCTTCTTTCATGGTCAACCAGTTAGGCCGCGTTACGGCAACTACTTCTGCCTCGCAGAAAGGCTCTATACGTCTCTTGGCACGCGACCAGAGTACAACAGCGTTTACCCCTGCCTATGACCAGAATGGCAATGTTTCCCAGCAGGAGATTATTGCTGGTACTCGCACCGGCAAGCTGACACTGGGTGAAAACAGCGTGACCATGATATTGCCAGAGCATGCAGCTGGCATTGCGATTGCCAAGCAGCAGCTTGGCAAGGCGCAAAGCGGCGAACCAGCTGCGCAAGCAGGTGAAAAAAGCTATTTGAGTTCAGTCGTGGCAGCGCTCAGTGGTAATAAAGAGACAATTACCGACGAGCAGATTTTCAGTGCACCTGTGCTGGAAGCGGTGGGCCGTACGGTTACTCTGAAAGACAATGCCAAGGTGATCGTCCCCGGCGGGTTTATCAATATCTCGGCGCAAAAGAATGGTGCCGTGTTTAACGATGTGGCCACTACGGCCGAGCCGGATACGCGCATCTATCTTGGCAAGAATACGCTGGTAGATGCATCCGGCCTGAAAGGTGTCGCAGTCGATTCTGATCGCAACTTTATCAAGGTGCTACTCACCCTGAATGACCTCAAGGACGACCCGCTGAACAAGAATGGCTTCCTTTATCGCAAAGAAGTCTGGGTAGATATCCGCGATCTGCCGAATAGCCGTGTGGCAGATCTTTCAGGTTATCTCAAACAGGTACCGCGCGATATTGGCGAGAAGCTGGCAACCGCAGGCAGTGTCAGCCTCAAATCAGAGGGCGATGTTGTACAGCGCGAAGGCTCAGTGATTGATGTTTCAGGTGGTTCGCTCAAATACAGTGCTGGTAACAGCAAAGAGAGCTGGCTGGTAGACGTTGCCGGTAATGCTTATGCCATCGGCGATGCGCCTGCAAATGTCAAATTCACAGGCTTCCTTGGTGGTCAGAGTTATCGTTCCGTGGCAGAAGCTGCATACACCGAAGGCAAGGCTGCAGGGACGATCAGTATCAACAGCTTCGGCCTGACCATGGATGGCGCCGTCAAGGGTGGTGCAACATACGGACAATACCAGCGTGGAGTGGATAATCTGGCTGGTTCGCTGATTCTCGGTAATGCCAATGGTTATGGCAGTGGCTCAGAAATCTACAAGCTGCAAGCTGTGACCATAGGCAAGGCAGCTACCAAGCTGGACGAGACC
Source organism: uncultured Methylophilaceae bacterium (assembly GCA_964466095.1). Classification (GTDB taxonomy): domain Bacteria; phylum Pseudomonadota; class Gammaproteobacteria; order Burkholderiales; family Methylophilaceae; genus CAYXMC01. The sequence continues at coordinate 2,472 of CAYXMC010000133.1, forward strand.
TTTAACGAAGACAGCACCCTGCCAACAGATCGCCAGAATACCGCAACTTTGGATGCTTCCATGCTCAATGCCGGTGGTTTTGGCAAGGTCAAAGTCTACTCTGAAGGTGCGGTGAATGTAGACAACAAGTTGGCGGTGGGCGCCGGTGGTGAAGTCGCGCTGACGGGTCAGCAGGTGAATGTCAATGCAGATATTGTTGCCCGTGGCGGCGACATTTCGCTTAAAACCCGGCTGACCCAGAAATCTTCCGATCTGGCGGATTCTTCCATCAATATAGGCAAGAATGCCACGCTCGATGTTTCTGGCCTGTGGGTCAACGATTATCTGGTTAATGGCCTGCCAACCGCTCGTATTCTTTCTGATGGCGGCAACATCAGCATCAGTTCGATTGGGGATGTCACCATAGAAAAAGGCAGCCTGCTGGATGTTTCCGGCGGTGCATGGATGAACCAGAAGGCCAAAGTCAGCGCTGGCGATGCTGGTAGCATTAGCATTGCGGCACAAGCTGGACAGGATGTTTCCAATTACCGTTACGTTGCGCCGGACATCAAGGGCGAGCTGCGTGGCTATGCTCTGGGCCGTGGTGGCAGTCTTGATATTACTGCCCCATTTGTCACAGTAGGCGCAGAAGGCTTTGGCGATGCGCGTGAGTTTGTGGCCAATGCTGCTTTTTTCAGAACAGGTGGTTTTACCAGTTACAGCCTGACCGGGCGTGATGGCGTGGTGGTGCGTGAAGGCACTAACGTCAATGTGATTGCCAAGAATTACTTGCTTGATACAGATGCCCTGACGACCAAATCGGGTGGGCATCTGCATGATATAGCCAGTGTGGTGCAATTGCCGGATTATATGCGTTACTCCACCAGCCTGGCATTAAGTACACAGTATGCCAATGGCACTACGCCTTATCAGGTTGCGCCCGGCAGTGTGGTAGTGGAAAAAGGCGCGACTTTGGCAGTGGATGGTCGTGCCTCTTATGCTGATAGCCACACACCAACAATCGCACTGACGGCCTGGCAGAATCAGCTCTATGTGGACGGCACACTCAAAGCGCCGGGTGGTGACATTATCCTGACCATGAATGGCGATCCGGGTCGCCCCAACCCGGCTGGCGATAACGGCTATGTCGATAGTCAGGCTATCTGGCTGGGCAGCAACGCCAGATTGTTGGCAAATGGATATGCGCGCTATGAGCAAAACGGCAATGGCCTGCAACAGGCGAATGTATTCGATGGTGGCAGTGTCACCCTGAACGCCAAAAAAGGCTATGTGGTCACCGAGAAAGGCTCTTTGATCAATGTGGCTGGCAGCTCGGCTACAGTTGATGTACTGGCCAATACTGCGGATGGCCTGAGTTATAGTCAGGCCAGTATCAGAAGCAGTGCAGGCGATGTCAACCTGAGTGCACGTGAAGGCATGCTAATTGATGGCGGCTTTAGTGCCAAAAGCCCGACTGGTCTTGGTGGTACGCTGAATGTCAGCCTTGGCCGCGGTACCAGCACATTTATTGATGATCCGCTGGCAATTTATCCCGGCACCAGTAGCAACGACCCTAATCAACTCTGGTACGTTAGCCTGAGCCAGAGTGGCGAATTTGCCAGTGCGCTTAACCCCGGCGATGCCATTGAAGCGGCTGCGCCTGGGCTTGCAAAAATCAGCGCAGATAATATCAAGGCGGGTGGTTTCGGCAGCCTGGGTATGAAGTCGGAATACGGCATGCGTTTCGATGGTGATGTGAACCTCAGCTTGGCACGTGCCCTCAACATTGATGCGCGTGTGATCGAGGCAACACCGGACGCTAACGTTAATATCACTGCGCCTGTGGTCAGCCTGACCAATACTGATGTCAGCATGCGCCCCAGCAACAGCTTCACGGCACCGACTCCGGTGGCAGGCACAGCTGATTTGAATATCAATACCATGCTGCTGGACTTGCGTGGCAACCTTAGCTTGTCCGGCTTTGAGAAGGCTAATCTCAACAGCACGGGGGATGTGCGCCTGACCGGCTACAGCACAGCGACCAGTGCACCAGTGGGCTCACTTAAAACCAATGGCGAGTTGAATTTCACCGCCCGCCAGATTTATCCGACCTCGCTGACGACTTATACGATTGCAGCCGAGGGCGCCAACAGCAAGGTCAGTTTTAATGGTAATGGCACACCGACGACTGTGCTCTCCGCCGGTGGTGTGCTAAATGTGCAAGCTGCCACCATAGAGCAGGGAGGTGTCCTGAAAGCACCGCTGGGCACCATCAACCTGCAGGCGACACAAGAGTTGATATTGAAGAGTGGCTCACTGACCTCAGTCTCGGCAAAAGGCGCACTCATACCGTTTGGCTATACCGATCAGGACGGTCAAGATTATCTGTATGACTTTGGTGCTGGCCAGATCAAGGTCACCACACCGCCAGAAAAAATCGTCAACCTTAGCGCGCCGACAGTGACGCAAAGCAGCGGCAGTGTTGTCGATATCTCCGGTGGTGGTGATCTTTATGCCTATGAATGGGTGGCAGGCACTGGCGGCTCTACCGATGTGCTGGCAAATGGTGCTGATCAGGCTGCTTTTGGCAACGGCGCGACGCAAACATGGGCAGTAATTCCTGCTGGCAATCAGAAATTTGGTAGTTATGACACCCAGTACTACCAAGGGTCAGACTTGCAAGCCGGCGATGCTGTTTTCGTCTATCCAACCAACGCCCGAGTATTCATTCCAGATTTTACGATTTGAGAATCTTCAGTCAGCAGTCATACCAACTAACGACCCACAGGCCAAGGAATTATGAGCGACGAAAACCCTAAAAAAATCCGAGAAAGATGAAATTATCACTCATCGCAA
>CAYXMC010000134.1:0-5270 GCA_964466095.1 uncultured Methylophilaceae bacterium
CCCTTTTCATGAGTTTGCTGATTGCGATCTGTGGTGCTGATGGAATAGATTGGCTATTCAGGAACATGAGTTTTTCGACCTCAGCTCTATATTTTCCGGCGGCTGTCCAGCCTACGCGGTAGCCAGGCGCGAGTGACTTGCTGAAGGATGAGCAATGTAATACTAAACCCGACTGGTCAAAAGCCTTGATCGGTTTTGGCGGAGTGTCGCCAAAATACAATTCTTGATAAACATCGTCTTCAATCAGTGGAATCTGATGTCGGTTGATGAACTCTACCAGCGCCTGTTTTTTATGGTCCGGCATCAGCGACCCCAAAGGGTTCTGGAAATTGGCCGTTAGCAGTATGGCACCAATCCGCACATTCTGGCTGAGGGCAACTAAGCCATCAATTTCTATACCTTCTGTAGGGTGTGTGCGCACCTCTGCGACTTTCATGCCCATACGTTCAATTGCCTGAGCCAGCGCATAGTAGCCGGGGGCTTCTATTGCTACGGTATCACCAGCCTTGGCAACTGCCTGCAAGCATAAATTAATAGCCTCAGTGGCGCCGTGAGTGATGACGATATCTGCAGGGGATATATCCATGCCTATATGCAGATAGCGACGAGCTATTTCCTGACGAAGATGGATATTGCCAGGTGGCAGGTCGTTCATTAACCCCAGTTCCACACTATCAACACTGATCGCTTTTTCGTACTGGTGAATTTTTTTTAAAGGAAAAAGTTGAGCATCAGGGAATGGTGAACCGAGTGGAATAGTGCCTGATTCTCGGATGGAGCGTAGGGTGGAAAGTACCAGTTCAACTTGGGTGAGATTCTGGTTGGGGTTGTTTTTTCTAGGGGAGGGGATGTTTTTGCTGCGGTGTGTCACGTAATAGCCGGACTGCGGATGGCTGTCGATGACGCCGTCTCGCTCCAGCAGTTCATACGCTTTCATTGCAGTGCTTAGGCTTACGCCATATTTCTTGCTGGCTTGGCGTAGTGAAAAAACCCTGTCTCCCGGACGCAGTACGCCTTCATCAATCATCGCGCGAATGCGGGTTGCCAGAGAGGCATATAGCTTCATATATCAGGAGTCTTGAGTTTGTTGCATGCATTATAGCTTAAGCAAGCAGCGCGCCTGATGACCGGATACTAATTGCTTAGGCAGCCATTTCCGTAAAAAGGGCTATGCCATTATCAGTAAGCCTTGTAGTCCAGCGTCCTGATTCATCACAGTGGACTTCTACCAGATCATACTCTGCAAGGGCGGTCAGATGGCGCTGAAGGGTACTCATGCGCAGGCCAAGCCTTTTGCAAAGCGCAGCCATCGGGATCACGCTGCGTCCTTTTGCTGATTCTGTATACATTTCCGTCAGCAAGGCGGGGATGATGGAGATTTGGCCTTGCTCCGGCTGGGCGTTATGCAGCATGACGTCTCTCAATTAGCACAGGCACAGATTTGGAAGTAGGCGTGTGCGAGATGTCTGCAACACTATCCAACGGAACCAGATTGTTGGTTTCCGGGTAGTAGCCGCCCAAGCAGCCTTGCGGAATGTCATACTCTACCAGCATGAAGTTATCTGCGCGGCGGCTGATACCATCATTCCATGCGCTGACCAGGTTGACGTATTCGCCAGCCTCTAGATTTAACTTGGCCAAGTCAGCCTTATTAATGAAAATAATGCGACGCTCGCCGAAAATACCGCGATAGCGGTCATCCATGCCGTAAATTGTGGTGTTGTACTGATCGTGTGAGCGCGTAGTCATCAGTTGGAATACTTTTTCACCAAACTGACGGCGCGCCTGATGAATAGGCAGATCTGTTGGTACAGCATGGGGCTTGAAATGGGCTTTGCCACTTGGTGTGCTCCAGACGCGCTCACTGGATGGTACTGGTAAGCGGAAACCGCCAGGTTTTTTGATGCGATTGTTGTAATCGGCAAAGTCCGGTAATACCTTGGCGATATCGTCACGAATACGGTCATAATCTTCGATATACCAGAGCCACGGCGTTTTACTGTGTTTGAGGGTGGCATGGGCAATTCCTGCAACAATGGCCGGTTCAGACAAGAGTTTTGGTGAAGCTGGTTTGTTCATCCCATAGGAAACATGCACCATGCTCATTGAGTCTTCAACAGTGACACCCTGAGGGCCGCTCGCTTGCTCATCAATTTCAGTCCGACCCAGACAAGGTAGTATCAGCGCTTTGGTGCCGTGCACCAAATGACTACGGTTGAGTTTAGTAGTGATATGGGCAGTTAGCTCACATTTTCTGAGCGCTTCCCAAGTCCGGTCGGTATCAGGGGTGGCGATTGAAAAGTTACCTCCCAAGCCTATAAAAACTTTGACATTACCTTCCAGCATGGCTTTGATCGCGCTGACCACATCATGACCTTCTTCACGTGGAGGTTCAAAGTTGTAGACACGGGCAATGCCGTCCAGCAGTTGTTCAGATGGCTTTTCGTAAATGCCTACAGTGCGATTACCCTGTACATTGCTGTGACCGCGCATAGGACAAAGGCCAGCACCGGGTTTGCCAATGTTGCCACGCAGTAGCATCAGATTGGTGATCATCTGGATAGTCGCAACTGCGTGCTTGTGCTGGGTGATACCCATACCCCAAGTAGCGATGACACGCTCACCGGTTGCATACACCTTGGCGATCGCGATGATTTCATCCTTGCTGACGCCAGATTCTTCAATAATCGTTTCCCAAGCCTCCGCGCGCGCATCGGCCAACAGGGCATCAATTCCTAGGGTGTGATTTTCGATGAAGGCGACATCGAGTAGACGCGGTGCTTGCGCGGCAATGGCTTCATCGTCCCATTCCACCAGTTGCTTGATCATGCCTTTGACAAAAGCTAGGTCTCCCCCCAGTTTGGGCTGGATAAAGGTTTCGCTGATTTTGGTGCCGCCAAAAGTAAGCATTTCCAGCATGCTTTGCGGGTCAGCAAACTTCTGCAGGCCACGTTCTTTCAGGGCGTTAATAGAAATAATGCGGGCACCATTCTTTGCACACTCACGCAATTGTCCCAACATGCGTGGGTGGTTGGTGGCCGGGTTATGACCAAACAGCAACAGGGTGTCGGCATGCTCAAAATCATCAAGCGTTACTGTGCCTTTGCCTATACCAACCATTTCCGGCAGGCCTACACTGGTAGATTCGTGGCAAAGATTCGAACAATCGGGAAAGTTGTTGGTGCCGAGTTCGCGGCCGAATAGCTGGTAAAGGAAAGCGGCTTCGTTACTGGCACGGCCAGAGGTGTAAAAAGTGGCCTGATTGGCATGCTCAAGCGCGTTGATAGAATCGCCTATCATCTTGAATGCGTTTTGCCATGAGATAGGGACATATTTGTCCAGTTCGGCATCGTAAACCATAGGCTCAGTCAAGCGCCCTTGATCCTCCAGAGCGAAATCACTCCAGCCCATGAGTTCAGTGACTGTATGTTTTGCAAAGAAATCAGGAGTAACCCGTTTAGCAGTCGCTTCTGCGGCCACAGCCTTGACGCCGTTTTCACAGAATTCAAAAGTCGATGTGTGCTCCTTATCCGGCCAGGCGCAGCCGGGACAGTCAAAACCGTCTGGCTGGTTTTGTGAGAAGAGGGTAATGACTCCCTTTGCCGGGATCTTCTGATGTGCCAAATGAAAAGCAACATTCTTTAATGCACCCCAGCCAGCGGCAGGATGAGGGTAGTGGCGCACAACTTTACTGGTGTCTGACATATTGAGAGCAGCTTTAAAACCTTGAGCAATTAATGAAAAGACTTATGCTAATTTTTGGAAAAAACCGATAGACTATTGGGAATTTGAGCGCAATCTTACGCGCCAGGCCGGGAAAGTATCAGATACAGATCAGCCAGTTTTTTAGCAGTACAGTTTTTTTGTGCTGTAAGGGTGATGGGCAAAAAAGACCCAACTTGAGTTTGTTCAAGTCCTTAAAAGTATCGAAAGTTATCCCGGTATAACAATCAATCAAAAATAATTACGGAGATGATTTCATGGCTGGGTTTTTTTCCAAGGAAAGATCAGTAGCACACAAAGATTACAACCGCTGGTTGATCCCCCCCGCTGCGCTTGCAGTGCATTTGTGTATCGGTCAGGTCTATGCATTCAGTGTTTTCAAAGAGCCGCTGACCCGGTTGATCGGTATTACCGAATCCATGCCTGATGACTGGAAACAGAGTACGGTGGGCTGGATATACAGTCTAGCCATTGTTTTTCTTGGGTTGTCCGCTGCTTTTGGTGGCAAGTGGCTGGAAAAGGTCGGCCCGCGCCGGACCATGATGACAGCCGCCTGTTTCTTTGGTGGTGGTTTCATGATCTCTGCCATCGGTATTTATTTCCACCAGATATGGATGCTGTATTTGGGTTATGGCGTGCTTGGTGGCTGTGGTCTGGGTCTTGGTTATGTCTCCCCAGTGTCCACGTTGATCAAATGGTTCCCGGACAGACGCGGCATGGCAACCGGTATGGCTATCATGGGCTTTGGTGGTGGTGCCATGATAGGAGCACCTTTGGGTGTCAGCCTCATGAAATGCTTTGAAACCAGCACATCGGTGGGCGTGATGGAGGCTTTCGTGGTGATGGGCGTGCTCTATTTTATTTCCATGACCATAGGTTCCATGGCCATTCGCATTCCGCCAGAGAACTGGAAGCCAGAGGGTTGGGTGCCACCGGTTGAGACCGGCAAGATGGTGACCAAGAACCATGTGCATATTGATGAAGCGCTGAAAACCCCGCAGTTCTATCTGCTGTGGTTTGTGCTTTGCCTGAATGTGACAGCTGGTATCGGCATCATCGGTCAGGCTTCACCCCTGATTCAGGAAATGTTCAAAGGAGCGATCACACCAGAAGCTGCTGCTGGTTTTGTCGGCTTGCTCAGTTTGTTCAATATGGGTGGACGCTTTATCTGGTCATCAGCTTCGGATTACTTGGGTCGCAAGAATACCTATTTCATTTTCTTCACCCTAGGTGCCATACTTTACAGCCTGCTGCCACAGTGGGCAGCGCAGGGCAATATCGTACTTTTCATTGCTTCTGCTGCAGTTATCCTCAGTATGTATGGCGGTGGTTTTGCCACTATTCCGGCTTACTTGGCTGACATATTCGGTACCAAGTACGTTGGAGGCATTCATGGTCGCCTACTCACAGCCTGGTCAACTGCAGGCATCCTCGGTACAGTGCTGGTGGATTACATTCGTGAATATCAACTTGAGCATGGTGTTGCCAAGGCGGATGCCTACACTGTGACCATGTACATCATGGCCAGTCTGTTGGTGGTCGGATTC
>CAYXMC010000135.1:0-5253 GCA_964466095.1 uncultured Methylophilaceae bacterium
ATCAATATGCCCAGTCCCACCACTGAAATAAAAGTCAGGATCAGACGTGGCTTCAGTACTTTGCGCAAAATAATCATTTCCGGCAGCGATAGCGCAACCACGCTCATCATGAACGCCAGCACCGTGCCCAGCGCTGCACCTTTGGCGATAAGTGCCTGCACGACAGGGATAATGCCTGCCGCATTGGTGTACATTGGAATACCTATCAGCACGGCAAGTGGCACCGACCACCAGGCGCTTTTCCCCATGATTCCAGCCAGCAAGTCCTGAGGTACCCAGCCATGAATGGCTGCCCCTATGGCAATGCCTGCAAGAATATAAGGCCAGACGCGTCCTACAATTTCCTGAACACTTGAGAATCCAGCTTCAATTCGATCCAGCAGGGTCAGCGCCTGATCATCTGCTGTGGCCTCTATTCTTGGCATATTGCGCACCCAGTCTTCCGTGTGTTGCTCCAGATGCAAGATCCCTATCACCCACCCAGCCAGAATGGCAACGCTTAGGCCAAGCACCATGTAGAGAAGAGCGATCTTCCAGCCAAACATCCCCAGCAACAGTGTGAGCGCAACCTCGTTGACCATGGGTGCAGAAATCAGAAACGAGAATGTGACTCCCAGAGGGATGCCCGCTTGCAAGAATCCAATAAACAAGGGAACAGCGGAGCAAGAACAGAATGGAGTCACGATCCCAAGGCTCGCAGCCATGATATTTGCCAGCCCCTGGCTGCGTCCTGCCAAAAGTGCACGTGTACGTTCAGGCGTAAAGTAGGAGTTCACCATGCCCATGATAAAGACCACGCCAGTCAGCAGGAGCATTACCTTGGGTGTGTCATAGACAAAGAACTCGACTGCTTTGCTTGTTCGGCTATCTTGAGCAAGTGGTAATACATCAGCTACCCAGACTGCAAATGGCAGAAGTGACTGATAGAGGCTTATCCAGACTATTCCTGCAAAAGTAAGAAATAGTCTGGGGTATTGATGAATGAATGTTTTGATGGAATTCAAAATCTCACTCAGCTCGGGGCACAGCAGCTTTTGATTGCCATGACTTTGCGGCTTTTAGCGATCCGCGGCACCTCGCAGCTTTGTGAAGAGGCATCGCCATAAGTCGTATTTTCGCCAGTGGTCAGGAAGGTTTCCCAAGCGATGCCACTGGGGTCGTTTGCCCAACTTTTTTTGGAATTGGCATAGCAGCAAGCAGCCTCTTGTTCAACTACGGCCTCATCTGCTGATTTCAGTCTTTCGGTGACTTCAGCAAGCTCTGCTTGCTCTTCAACCTGTATGCCAAGATGATCCAGCCCGGCTTCGCGGCCACGGTTTGAGATCGCGAAGTTAACCTTGGGGTCTTCCAGCATCCATTTTGCGTAATCCGTTTTTTCCACACTGGGTGGCATGCCAAACAGATTGTTATAAAAGCGGATGGAGGTAGCAAGGTCATCAACTGCGATATGAACATGAAAGCGTTTCATGGATTACTCCTTTTCTGTATTTGGGCTGCAGCAGCTTGCGGGTGCACACCCGGTCATGTCGCCCTGACAGCAGTTTTCAGTGAGATAGCCAATCAGTTCGTTCATAGCACTGTAATTGGCGCTATAGATAATCTGCGTGCTTTTGCGCTGCGCATTGGCAAGCCCGGCGTTCTTCAGTTGTTGAAGATGGAAGGAGAGGGTGGCATTCGGTATGCCCAGCTTTTCCTGTATCGCTGCCACAGCCATACCGGCTGGCCCCGCCTGCACGAGCAGGCGAAAGATCTGCAGTCTGGTTTCTTGGGCAAGCGCTGCGAGTGAATTGACGATAATATATGTTTCCATATTTCTAGTTTTATGGAAATATAGGGGGATGTCAAACAATTTTTTACGAGTCCTGCGATGAAAACCCCACAACAAACACAAAAAATAAGCTTCTTTGAACGCAATCTAAGCTTGTGGGTGTTGGCGTGTATTGTTGTTGGCATTTTGCTTGGGCAATCTTTGCCGCAGATATTCCAGCAAGTTGGCGCCGTGCAGATCGCTGAGGTCAACTTGCCAGTGGCTGGGTTGATATGGCTCATGATCATTCCCATGCTGTTGAAGATTGATTTTTCAGCCATGAAGCAGGTCAGCCAGCATTGGCGGGGCATAGGGGTAACGCTCTTCATCAACTGGGCGGTTAAGCCGTTTAGCATGGCATTACTGGGCTGGTTGTTTATTCGGGTGTTGTTCTCAAGCTGGTTGCCAGCAGCGCAGCTTGATTCTTATATCGCGGGGTTGATATTGCTGGCCGCAGCGCCGTGCACTGCCATGGTGTTTGTCTGGAGCAATCTCTGCGAAGGGGAGCCGCACTTTACTCTCAGCCAGGTGGCGGTTAACGATACCATCATGCTGTTTGCATTTGCGCCATTGGTGGCTTTGCTGCTTGGCTTATCGTCAATTGTTGTACCGTGGCAGACCCTAGTGCTTTCAGTCGGCTTATATATCGTGATCCCGGTGATGGTGGCGCAACTGTTGCGTCGTATATTGCTGAACTCAGCAGGCAAAGCGGCGCTAGCGAGCTTGCTGCGGGTTTTGCAGCCAGTTTCCATCATGGCCTTATTGTTGACGCTGGTGCTGTTGTTCGGGTTTCAAGGCACACAGATTATTAGCCAGCCTGCAGTGATTGCTCTGCTGGCTATACCTATCGTCATACAAGTTTATTTCAATGCAGGCCTCGCTTACTGGCTGAATCGCAAGCTGGGAGTGGCGCATTGCGTAGCCGGCCCTTCAGCTTTGATAGGCGCCAGCAATTTTTTTGAGTTGGCGGTTGCAACTGCGATAGGCTTGTTTGGCCTGCATTCAGGTGCCGCGCTGGCAACCGTGGTTGGCGTGCTGGTAGAAGTGCCGGTGATGTTGAGTGTGGTCTATCTGGTGAATCACAGCAAAGATTGGTATGAGTTGGGGCGCAAAACTGAATGAGTGACTAAAGGCTTCATCAAACTGCAATAAATCCACACTAAATTACTGCCTGATCAAGACTCCGCAGCAAGCAACGCCAAGCGGAGCAAACCTTATTTCATCAGGCTCATGCAATCTAACAAACTCAATACTGAACAGAGCGCCTTATTCATGGAAATCGTGGAGAAGTCGCTACAGGTAAAGAATCGTGACCAGTTCTTTCTCTGGATTCAGGGTTGTTTTCAATACCTCTTTCCTCATGATGTCATGATCTGCGGCCTGAGCAGCAACGGCGGCGAAAACTTTCGTTACGAGGTATTCAGCAGCTTGCCCGGTATACAGTTGCCACAAGCACAGCAGATGCTCGGGTCTGCTGGCAGCCTGATTACACAGGCTTTTCAACACTGGCGTTTGATCCGTCGGCCTGTGATATTGATGCCGGGGCTGGATCAATCTCTGGATACGGTGGTGGCTTACAAGGTGGATGCTGATAGTCAGCAGGAACTTTTGCTGTTACGTAATCTGGTGATGCACGGCGTCACGACCTCTGAGGGTTTGGTTTCCTCATTCTTCTGTTTTGCGCATCTGCCGCGCCAGCCAGAGGTGGAGAGCTTGTATGTGCTGGAGCTATTGCTGCCTTATTTGCATCTTTTGCTGCTACGCATCTCTAATCCTTACCCGGTAGTGGATGCTTATGCCGGAAACCAGTATCCCTCCATCCAGTTGACCTCACGTGAGCATATGGTGCTGAAGTGGCTGAACAAGGCCAAGACCAACTGGGAGATTGCGGCTATTTTGAATATCAGCCCCCTCACAGTGAAGAACCATGTGCAGAACATCATGCGCAAGCTTGATGTGGATAATCGCGGTCAGGCAGTGCTTAAGGCGCGCACCCTTAACCTCATCGAGTAGTTCTTCTCGTAGTCCTTTCGGACTATTTTTGCCCTTATCTTTTGTCACATTGCTTTCCCAGAATGCCAACAATCGAAAGACCCTGAATGGCTGCTATTGGCTGCCTCGCGGTTTCTGATGTTCAGCCAGCTGGTGCGGTACGCGCCAGCTAATCGAATTTTGGTGTTTTAAAAGTCCTTCTAATTGGGAGATATACAATGCAAGTGTCAAAAATCGCACTGTCTGTTGCACTGGCTTTAGGTGCCGTTAGCGCAAACGCAGCCTCAACAGGTATTCCTACAACTGGTGTCAAAGTGATCTACATGTCGGGTGCGTCTGGCACTGACTCCTTTCTGGAAACCATTGCACAAAGTTTGCTGGATGTAACCAAGTACGTAAAGGCTACCAGCGCCAGTGATTACCAAGCTTGGTACGGTACTGCCAAGAGTGGTGCCATTAGTGGTGTGAATGCTGGCACACAAATTCTGTTCATCAAGCGTTCCAAGGGTGGTTCTGCTTTCGGTGTTGGCCCATTGGCTCGTGGTCAAAAGCTGGCTGTGCTGGATGTACAAAGCTCAAGCTGCACACTGGACTCCACCACTACTCGTGAAAACTACACTTGCCCTGTTGTAGGTACTGATTTCGGTGCTGCGGGTGATTCCGCTAATGCTGGTCTGGTGCCTGACTTTGGTGTGTCTGACGTAGAGCCGGCAATGTTCATCGGTCGTAACGTTGAGTTTGGTACAACGCCGCTGACAAATGCGGAAATTAGTTCGCTCACAGCGCAACCATGGGCACAACTTGCACAGGGTGTGGCTGTTACCAATTCTGTGACTACTGGCACAGTGATTACCCGTACTGGTCTGCGTAATCTGATGACCAAGGCTTCTTCTGACTGGTCTCTGGTAGATGGCACTCAGGACCCATTAGTGGTTTGCCGTCGTTCACCTGGTTCAGGTACACAGGCAGCCTTCAACTGGTATACAACTGGCTTCCCATGCACCAGTGCTTACAACGGTTTCGGTACCACTACTACTTCTTTGGCTAGCGACAGTTTGGGCCGTAACACGTCCACAGCCGGTACCTTAGGTGACCCATGGGTACTTGACCCAAGCCAAGGCTATGCAGTAGTTGAAAATACATCTTCTGGTGATGTCCGTGCTTGCCTGAGCTCTGCTCAACGTAACCAGGATTTCACCCATACACTGGACAATGGCAAGGTTGAAATCGTGAAGTTCAGTAATGCTGGTGGCAAAAAGAACGATGCAACCGTTCAGCCATACAAGGCGATCGGCGTATTGTCTCTTGATAGTTACAACCGTACCAGCACTGCCAACAACCAAGGCTACAAGCAGTACTGGTACTTCCACAACTTGGATGGTGCAGGTTCCTTTGACGTTAACGCCCAAACGGCATCAGTTGATGCGACCGGTATCGCTCCTTCCCGCGCCAAC
>CAYXMC010000136.1:0-713 GCA_964466095.1 uncultured Methylophilaceae bacterium
AGATGAGCCAACCAATATCGGCTGCTGGCTCAGCAATGGTTCTATCAGCGTGGTGAGTTGTGCGTAGCCGTGGTCTGTATCCCAAGTGTCATAGCTGGCCACTAAGAGGCCGGGAAAGGCGTCGGTGAAAATGCGGGATTTTTCGCTCTGCGGGCCGGAGTTAAAGCCGGGCAGGTAAATGATGGGCTTGGTCATGCTGCGATTTTACAGCATGACCCTGAGCCTCAGGAAAGCTTGCTTGGCTCCACTGAGGCATTTTCATCCTGTATGCCAAACTGGCGGGTGAGGCTGAGCGCGATGGTGATGGTTTCTTCATCGCTAGCACTCATGCAATCGTGCAGTATGCCGCGGGCAATATCGCGGTCGCGCACAAACTCCATCAGGTTGAATGGCATGCCTTGCTTGCTGCGCAGGATACGCAGGCGGGTCAGTTTTGCAATCGTGTACTGGTCTATCGGCATGGTTGCGGTCACGGCAATCTCCTTTTGTTGCTAGATGCGCGTGAAGATACGCGGGATTTGTGACAAGCAGACTGGAAGTGGACTAGGTAAACGGGGGATGGCGGGCTGGATGCCCGCCGTGCTTTATACCGGCGTACTTGAAATATGGAAATGCGTCACATCAGGAACATGACAATCGCCACCACTGTGGGCAAGGCAGCACCAAGAAAAAGCCCGCCAGCGCCTATGGATTTGTTCTTGAAGCCTTGTTTC
>CAYXMC010000136.1:723-5239 GCA_964466095.1 uncultured Methylophilaceae bacterium
GCAGGGCCGCGCCAGCCGGATTGGGCGCATTGGCGATAACGGTAAGCCCGCCACCAGCAACGGCACCAGCTACCAGCATGTATTTGGATTCTTCCGAGATGCCACTGATAAGTGAGCCAAGGTAGGTGAGGGCGGCATTGTCAGTGATGGCAGTCAGTGCGACCGAGCCGAAAAACAAGGCGGTGGGCTCGAGCCTGGAAACAATCGGTTGCAGCCACCATTGCTGCATGCCACCCAGTACCACCAGCCCAGCCAAAAAGAAACCGACCAGCAGGCCCTCCTTGAGTATAAGCGGGGATTGAAAGCGGCTATAAGCCTGAGTGAAGCCAAGGAACATCATGAAAAAAGCAAAAAAGATGACAGGGTGGTGCGCAAACACAACGACGCCAGCCAAAAACGCCAGATGGATCAAGGTGACCGTGTAGGGAATCTGCTCATTTTTGCTGCTGCTGTTGCTAATGTTTTTTTCCAGATGTTTGCTCAGCAGATAAGTCACCACGGTGGCATTGATCAATACTGCTATCGCTGCACGCCAGCCGAAATGCATGAGCATGAAATTGCTATCCCATTGCCAGGTGTTGGCCACCATCAACACTGGCGGTGCGGCGTAAGAAGTGAGTGTTCCGCCTATGGAGACATTGACGAACAGCACACCAAGTGCGGCATATTTTTTCCATTCTGGCATCTTTTGCTTGAACACCAGCGGGTAAAGCGTGAGTGCAGCCAGCGTCATGGCAGCGGGCTCCGTAATGAATGAGCCTATGAGCGGCACGATGGCCAGGCCCAGCCAGACTTGTACTACTGTGGTGTTGAGCGGGATCAGGCGAGCGATGCCTTCTACTGATTTTTTTACCGCCTCCAGCACGGGCCGCGAAGCCGCTACCACCATAATGACAAACACGAACAAGGGCTCTGTGTAATGCCGGGATTCAACATATTCAAGCGCTGCATGACCGTTTTGCACCAGTGCCATGAGCGCGATGAGGATGAAAGACCAGAATCCAAACACCACTTCCACCTCGCCCAGCAAATGAAACAAACCAGCATGCTTGGGGTGGCGGTGCGCCAATATTTCAAAGGACTTGGCGGTGAAGGTATGTAAAAGAGCCAGCGCGAAAATGATGGCGGCAATCGTTTCTATGGACAGGTTCAAGGTCGTTGCTCCGTATCTGGTTAACGCCATTATACGGACAAGTTACGCTTCACCAAGCCATGCACTGTCTTGAATAAGCGTTTGCATGCCCGCTCAGCCTTGGTGCATGCGGCTTGCAGGCCTGCCTTCAGAGCCAATAACGGCGCGCCTTCTAGGCTGGTGCCTATTTGGTGTAGTTGTTGCTTTTATCAACACAAACAAACATCAGGCTATGCAGAGACCAACACCATGACTTCAGCCCAGCAAAATTACGAAAAAGCACTGAAAGAAAATATCCGTTATCTGGGGCGTGTACTTGGCGAAGTGATTACCGCCAAAGACGGCAAAGCTACCTTCGATGTCATCGAGAATATCCGCAAGGCAGCAGTGCGGGTACATAGAGAGCAAGAGCCAGAAGCCGCCGAACACCTGGACAAGATGCTAAAGAATCTGAGCCGCGAGCAGACCATTTCAGTGGTTCGCGCTTTCAGCTATTTCAAGCATCTGGTCAATATTGCAGAGGATCATTTCAGTCACCAGATTGCGCGGTTGAATGAGGATACGCCTGCCCCCGGCATGCTCAGCCACTCCCTGAACAAAATTGCCAGCCGCGAGCTGGCTTTCAAGGATATTGATGATTTTTTCAAGTCTGCGCTGGTGTCACCTGTGCTCACCGCACACCCCACCGAAGTCCAGCGTAAAAGCATACTAGACACGGAGCGTGCGCTGGCTTCATTACTGGCAGAGCGTTCAACGCTGTTGTCGAAACGCGAACTGGAGCGCAATACCCTGCTGATTCAGGGGGCGATCACCGCGCTCTGGCAGACCCGCATGCTGCGCTTTTCCAAGCTCACAGTCAGCAATGAGATCGAAAACGCTCTTAGCTACTACCAAACCACATTTCTGGAGACGATTCCGGAATTGCTGCAGGATCTGGAGCGTGAACTGAACCAGCAATATGCCGAATATCTGGATACGCCGTACGAGCTCCCGAGCTTTTTGCAGATGGGTAGCTGGATAGGGGGGGACCGCGATGGCAATCCTTTTGTGAACGGCACTACGCTGGCGGAGGCAGTCAAGCAGCAATCCATCAAGGCTTTTAGATTTTATCTGGATCAGATGGATGCGCTGCGTCGCGAGTTATCTGTCTCTATGCGGCTTGTGACTGTGAGTGATGAAGTACTGGAATTGGCCAAACAGTCATACGATCAATCCCCACACCGGCAGGATGAGCCATACCGTCTGGCATTGAACGGCATTTATGCAAGACTGGCACAGACAGCTACCAAGTTGACCGGCCAAGTGCTGGAAGAATCTCCTGATGAGCATGCCCAACCCTACGCCAGTGCAGAGGAAATGCTGGCTGATCTTGGCCTGATCACCGCATCACTCAAAAAGATGCAGGGGGAAGCCCTGATTTACCCACGACTCGGCAAGCTGATCAAGGCGATTGAGAGCTTTGGCTTTCATCTTGCAACCATAGATATTCGCCAGTCATCCGACGTGCATGAGGCCGTTATCAAGGAGTTGTTCCTCAAGGCGGGCTACGACTTTAACTACGCAGAGCTGGATGAAGAAGAGAAGATCAAAACTCTGCTGGATGAGCTGAAGCAGCCGCGTCTCTTGTTCTCCCCATTCCAGCAATATTCTGAGCTGGTGCATAGCGAGATAGATGTGCTGAACAAAGCGCGCGAGATACGCAAGGCTTTTGGTGAACGATCCATACGCCAATACATCATCTCGCATACGGAAACACTATCTGACCTGCTGGAAGTAGCGCTGCTGCAAAAAGAGGCTGGCTTGCTCAAGGGTATCTGGGGTTCGCAAAAGATACAGATGGAGCTGAATATTGTGCCCTTATTCGAGACCATTGCCGATTTGCGTCATGCTCCGCTTATCATGGGGCAATGGCTGAGCCTGCTCGGTATCCGTCATGTGTTGCGCAATCAGGGCAATGAGCAAGAAATCATGCTCGGCTATTCTGACAGTAACAAGGATGGCGGTTTTTTGACTTCCAACTGGGAGTTATACAAGGCCGAAATTTCTCTGGTGGAGCTATTTAATCAAGCCAAGATCAAGCTGAGGTTGTTTCACGGCCGTGGGGGTACCGTAGGCCGTGGCGGTGGGCCAACATATCAAGCCATCATGGCGCAGCCACACGGTACGGTGGATGGGCAGATACGCCTGACCGAGCAGGGCGAGATTATTGCCAACAAATATTCTGACCCCAAAGTGGGTCGCCAGCATCTGGAAACGCTGATCGCTGCCACGATAGATGCCACTCTGTTCCCGCTGGATGAGCTGGTGGTGAAGAAGCGCCGCTCATTCGAAATGGTGATGGAGGATTTGTCATCCACTGCCATGACCACTTATCGCAGTCTGGTCTATGAAACACAGGGTTTTGCAGATTATTTCTTCAGTGCTACGCCCATTTCGGAAATTGCCGAGCTTAATATCGGCAGTCGCCCTGCCGCCAGAAAATCAACGCGACGTATCGAGGACTTGCGCGCCATCCCATGGGGGTTTTCCTGGGGGCAATGCCGCCTGCTCTTGCCGGGCTGGTATGGCTTGGGTAGCGCCATTCATCATTATCTGAATGTGGACGAGAAGCTGAAGGAAAGCCGCACCCAAATGCTGCGCGAGATGCTGGCGGAGTGGCCTTTGTTCAAGACCTTGATTGCCAATGTGGATATGGTGCTGGCGAAGACTGATCTGGTTGTGGCAGGCCGCTATGCACAGCTGGTTGAAGATGCCAACCTGCGCGAAAATATTTTTGCGATGATAGAAAAAGAATATGCACTGACTACGGAGGCGCTCAATCTCTTGTTAAATAGCGAAGTGCGCTTGAGTAATAACCCTATGCTGGCGAATTCCATCAACAATCGATTGCCTTATCTGGACCCGCTCAATCATATTCAAGTAGAGCTGATTAAACGTTACCGGGAAGGCGAGCGCGATGAACGTGTGAAACTGGGGATACAGCTTTCAATTAACGGTATTGCAGCAGGCCTCCGCAATACCGGTTAACAGGGATCAATTACCAGGCGATTTCCTTGCCGTCATAGGCAAGGAAACGGCCAGCATTGTGCATGTTGAGGTTGTCGATCACTTTGCGCAGGCCGGTGACACTTTCATGTGTGTCGATTAAGCCATTAGGGCCGCCCATGTCAGTCCGCACCCAGCCGGGGTGTAAAACACAGGCTGCAATGCCATAAGCCTTTAAATCCACACTCAGGCTTTTCATCACCATATTTGCGGCGGTTTTACTGGTGCGGTAGATATAGCTTCCACCACTGGTGTTGTCGTCAATACTGCCCATTTTACTGCTCAGTGTGACGACTTTTTTAAGCTCGCTGGCGGCGACATGGCTGACAAAACTTTCAG
>CAYXMC010000137.1:0-5221 GCA_964466095.1 uncultured Methylophilaceae bacterium
GTATTTATTCCCCATCCGGATGCAGAAAATCTGCTGGAGAATTTTCTCGGACGATACCGTTTGAATCTGATGGTGGATAACCGCGGTTTGCAAGGAGCGCCAGTTATCTATGATGACGATCCTTCATTTCAATCTTTGTTTGGTGGTTATGAAGGTTCTGCTGATACTGGTAATAATGGTATGGATTTCCTGCGATTGCGTGCTGGTAATTTGCTGCGTGCGCATGGCGGCATGCTTATGCTGCATTTGCGCGATATCCAAGCTGACCAGCAGAATGGCAGCCAGATATTGGAAAAACTCTATCGAGTGCTCAGAAACCGCAGTATCCAGATCGAGGAGTCTTCTGGTAGCTCCAGCCAGAATTCAACAAGCCATTTCTCGCCTGAGGCGCTGCCTCTGGAGGTTAAGGTGGTGCTCATCACAGATAGTCAGGATTTCTATCTGTTACAAGACGAAATGCCGGATTTCGCCGATCTTTTCCCCATTAAAGTCGATTTTGTAGAGCGTTTTCCAGCAACACCTGATAGCTACCGTATGTTGTCTATCTTTACTGCAATTCAATGTGACCGCATGCGATTGCCGCATGTTGAGGCTTCTGCCGTGGCCATGCTGATAGCCGAGATGAAGCGCAAGATAGAGGATCAAACGCGAATCAGCGCAAATTTCAAATACCTGCAGCGATTACTGATGGAGGCAGCTGCTTATGCTGCGATGCGACAAGGTAACCTGATAAGTGAAGAAGATGTGCTGAGTGTGCTGACAGCCATGTACAACCGCCATAGCTCACCAGAACGCCAATTGGCGGATGCGGTGGTCGATGGCGAGGTGCTGCTGACTGTACAGGGCCGCCAAGTGGGCCAGATCAATGGGCTGACGCATATCGACCTTGGTGATACCGGCTTTGGTTCGCCTGTCCGTATTACTGCGCGTTGCAGTGCGGGTAACCAGGGGGTCATCAATATTGACCGTGAAGTCGAGATGACAGGCCCTAATCACGATAAAGGCTTGTTCATCCTGCGTAGCTGGCTGGCCAGCAGCTTTGTGCATCTGACGCCATTATCCTTGAATGCATCCATCGTTTTTGAGCAGGAATATCAGGGTGTCGAGGGGGATTCAGCCTCCTGCGCCGAGTTGTATGCCCTGTTGTCTGCGCTATCAGATTTGGGCTTGAGTCAGGGCGTTGCGGTGACTGGCGCACTGAACCAGTTCGGCGAAGTCATGCCCATAGGCGGCGTCAATGAAAAGATCGAAGGCTATTTCCGTATCTGCAAGCGTTTGGGGCTGGATGGTAGTCAGGGAGTCATTATCCCCAGTCGTAATATGGCACACCTGATGCTGGCTGACGAAGTGGTGAAGGCGGTCGCTGACGGATTGTTCAACATCTACGCGGTAGATCATGTGCTGGAAGGTATGGCGATACTGACTGGTGTGGCCGTGGATGCCGTGGGGGATGATGGGTTTTATCAGTCATCAAGCGTCATGGGCCGCGTGCAGCAAGCGCTAGAGCAATTTCGTAAGCTGCATGAAAGCAATCGTATTGCGCACCGTATGAATTGAGAAGGCAGGTATGAAGCAGCAGGAAAAAGAGGACGGTAAGTGCAGGCTGGATAAGTGGTTGTGGGCTGCCCGTTTTTTCAAGACCCGTAGTCTGGCTTCCGATGCGATAGATGGTGGCAAGGTGCATGTGGATAGCGATAGAGCCAAGCCTGCCAAGGAAGTCAGAGTAGGCATGACTATTCGCATCCGTCGAGGCCCGGAAGAGATTGAAGTGGTGGTGCGTGAGTTGTCCATACAGCGTAAGGGCGCTCCCGAAGCTGCCCTGCTCTATGAGGAGACAGCTGAAAGTATAGCCAAGCGAGAAAATGCCAAATTGACCCGTGAGCATGAACATGGCCAGCGTGACCGCGGCATGGGTCGTCCAACCAAGCGACAATTACGAGATATACGTAAATTTACAGGTAATTGGTAACCGGATTAATCAAACAATTCCATCTGAGGTGTGCTTGCACCCGGGGGCTTGAACAGGCTTGTATCCAGCGGTTGATGACCCTGATTCAGGCCTAGTCTTTTGGTTGCAAGCTTAAAGCGCTGGCTGATCATGTCAGCAAACAAACCGGAACCACGCATGCGTTGGTGAAACTCGGCGTGATTGGTTTTGCCATCACGGCTTTGCCTGATCAGGCTCATCACATGATCTGCCTTTAGCGGGTAATACTGCTTGAGCCAGTTTTCAAAAAGTGCACTTACTTCTAGCGGTAATCTCAGCAGAATATAGCCCGCCCGCTTAGCGCCATGTTCTGTGGCAGCTTCCAGTATTCGCTCCATTTCCGTATCTGTCAGCGCCGGAATCAAGGGCGCAACCATCACCCCAACCGGAATGCCGGCTTCACTGAGAGTTTCCAATGTTTGCAGGCGCCTATGAGGTGCTGCTGCGCGTGGCTCTAGCGTACGGGCAATATCTTTATTAAGTGTGGTGATGGAGATGAATACTTCGGCAAGATTTTGCCTTGCCATTTCTGCCAGCAGCTCTATATCGCGCTCTACCAGACTATTCTTGGTGACTATGCTGAAGGGATGGCGAAACTCTGCTAGTACTTCCAGTATTTTCCGGGTAATCAAGTGCTCGCGTTCCAAAGGTTGATAAGGGTCGGTATTGGTGCCCAATGCCATGCTGGCACATTGGTATCCGGGTTTGGCCAGTTCTTTCCTTAGCAGATTTGCGGCTTCTGGTTTGATGAGTATGCGGCTTTCGAAATCCAGTCCCGCAGAAAACCCCAGATAAGTATGACTGGGCCGCGCAAAGCAGTAAGTGCAGCCATGTTCACAGCCCCGGTAAGGGTTGATGGAACGATCAAAAGGAATATCTGGCGACTGATTGTAATTGATGATGGTTTTTGTATTGTCTACCAATATTTCAGTATGCAATGGTGGCAATTCCTGATCCTGATTATCCCAGCCGTCATCTATAGCCACTCTGGTCAATGATTCGTAACGGCCAACATCGTTGCTCAGTGAGCCGCGGCCGCGATAAATCAATGGTCTGATGTTGTCATTACTCATGGGGTTTTCTCTCTGATATTATCCCGCTGAAGAAGCTGTTTTTGTTAAGTAACAGGTTTAAGTTTGTAAAAAAACTTGTGAGCAGGGCAGTCGCTTGGTACACTGCGTTCAACTCATGAACGCAGTTAAACGCTGCCAACTTATGCTTACAGACGAGTACCGCTACAAGATACTGAAAATGGTCGAGTCCAATCCGGCTATTAGCCAGCGTGAATTGGCAAGCCAGTTGGGTATTAGTCTTGGTAAAGTCAATTACTGCCTCAAGGCCCTAATCGATAAAGGTCTGCTTAAGGCATCCAACTTTCGTAACAGCAAAAACAAGCTGGCCTATATGTACCTGCTGACACCGAGCGGTATAGAAGAAAAGGCCAGTATTACCATGCGTTTCTTGAAAATTAAAATTCAGGAATACGAAGCTTTGCAGCGAGAGATTGAAGAGTTGCGCAAAGACGCAGCAAACGGGGAGGTCATGCATGACAGATAGATACGCCATTATTCTTTGTGGTGGCTCAGGTACACGACTTTGGCCGATGTCTCGCGCATTGCGTCCCAAGCAATTGCTGGCATTAAATGGCGAAGCCAGTCTTTTGCAGCAAACGGCTCAAAGGGTTGCATCTCATGTGCCAGCAAGCCATGTGATTACAGTGACCCATCAGGATCATCGCTTCGAAGTTAAAGGACAAATGGCGGATGTATTGCCGGAATCCATTCACGGTGTCATGGCAGAACCATGCGCGCGCAACACATTGCCTGCGATTGCATGGGCAGTCAGCCGCATTCATAAGACTTCACCTGAGGCCTTGATAGGCGTTTTCCCCTCAGACCATTCTGTAGACAATGAAGCTGCATTCCAGTCAGCATGGCTGAGTGCAGAAGCAGCAGCCATGGATGGATATCTCGTTCTTCTGGGGATCACGCCTAGCGATCCTGCTACCGGCTATGGATACATTCAGCCTTCGCCAGAAAAAATAATCGGAAGTAGCGACTACCCTGTGTACAAAGTTGAGCGTTTTGTAGAAAAGCCTTCACGCGATAAAGCTGAGCATTTTGTAGCGCAAGGGTATTTGTGGAATAGCGGTATGTTCGTGTTTCGTGCGGACTGCTTGATGCAGATGCTTGAAAAATATCAGCCCGGAATCGTGGAAACACTTCAGGCACTGAACGACGAAAATATCGAAAACTGTTACGAGAAATTCCCCAATATTTCTATGGACTATGGCCTAGCAGAAAAAGCCGATAAGGTCGCTGTAGTGCCGGTCGATATGGGGTGGAGTGATTTGGGCAGCTGGGATTCTATTTATCATCGCCATGAAAAAAATGAGCAAAATAATGTGACTCGCGGCGAGGTGATTACTGAAGATACGCAGGATAGTTTGTTATGGACCAGCAGTGGATTGTTGGCAACACTAGGCGTTAATAACCTAGCGATTATCCAGACTGCTGATGCGACTTTGGTTTGTGACCGTAGCCGCACTGAAGATATTAAAAAACTGGTGGGCGAAGTACAGAAACGTAAACCTGAACTCACCGAGATTCATGTCACGGTCAGCCGCCCTTGGGGCACCTACACTGTTTTGGAAGAAGGCCCTTTTTACAAAATAAAACGGATTGTAGTAAACCCTGGAGCCAAGTTATCCATGCAGCTACATCATCATCGCTCCGAGCATTGGGTGGTGGTCAATGGCACTGCAAAAATCACTAATGGGGAACAGGAAATCATTCTCAAAGAAAATGAATCCACGTATATCCCTAAAAATAATAAACATCGTCTTGAGAATCCGGGAGAGATGCCACTCAGTATTATCGAAGTACAGTGCGGCGAATATGTGGGCGAGGACGATATTGTCAGATTTGAAGATACTTATGGAAGGTCAGTAATCAATGAGTAAAGTTGCATTAATCACTGGAGTAACGGGACAGGATGGCGCCTATCTGGCTGAATTGCTGTTAAGTAAAGGTTACATAGTACACGGTGTGAAAAGACGTGCGTCACTCTTCAATACGGATCGTATTGATCACTTGTATCAAGACCCGCATGTGGATAACAAGAACTTTGTTTTGCACTATGGTGATCTAACTGACTCTACCAATCTGATTCGCATCATTCAGCAGGTTCAGCCTGATGAAATCTACAATCTCGCCGCCATGAGTCATGTTGCGG
>CAYXMC010000138.1:0-5164 GCA_964466095.1 uncultured Methylophilaceae bacterium
AGCAAGCCGAGACTGGGTCTAAGACAACGTCTGCTGTTATTGACTCTCAGCCTGACATTACCCTGTGGCAGTTATATGTTTGCGAATGTCGACCAAACTGAACACTCACATAACAGTTATGCAAACGAGCTATCAGGCAATGGTTTGTTCAGCATTGCCGCGGCCATGCGCAGAAACGAGCTCGATTACGACAAATTCTACAAGACCATGCCACAAGCAAACGCTGACCGATTATTGGCTGATCTGGGGGTTGACCGTATACCACTATCTAAAGCGGTTTATGTAAAGAAGGTTGCTGATGTCCATGAAGTAACGGAGTTAGGACCGTTCAAGCGCAAACCTAAAAATGTAGTGCTTGTTACTGTTGAAAGTCTTTCTGCCGAGTACCTTGGTGCATATGGCAGTAAAGAAAACCTGACCCCTAACCTCGACAAGCTGGCAGCTCAGGGCCTGCAATTCGACAATATGTACGCAACCGGCACACGTACTGTCAGAGGTTTGGATGCACTGACCCTGGGAACACCTCCCATCCCAGGCCAAGCCATCATACACAGGCCGAATAATGAGCATCTAGCTACCATAGGTGAATTCCTTGAAGCACAGGACTACGCAACTTACTTTGTTTATGGCGGCTATGGCTACTTCGACAATATGAATGCCTATTTCAAGGGCAATGATTACAACGTAATAGACCGCACGGATTTCAACCGGCAGGAGATCGCCGCAGAAAATGTTTGGGGTGTGGCTGATGAGAGCTTGTTCAAACATACGCTCAAGGTACTGGATGAACATCGGGGGAAACCTTTCTTTGCCCATATCATGACAACCAGTAATCACCGCCCCTACACTTTCCCTGAAGGCAGGATAGACATGCCGCAAGGCAACCGCAAAGCCGCCGTTAAATATACGGATTATGCCATCGGCCAATTCATGCAAGCAGCCAGCAAAGAGCCGTGGTTCAAGGATACACTGTTTGTCATTGTGGCAGACCATTGCGCTTCGGTTGCCGGAAAAACTAAATTGCCGGTAGCCAAATACCATATCCCTGCCATCTTCTATGCGCCAGATATGCTGCCTGCAGGTCATTACAGCCGTCTTGCCAGCCAGATTGATATCGCCCCCACACTGCTTGATCTGCTGGGAGTCAGTGGCGATGATCACTTCTTTGGTGAATCCTTATTCGAGGCCGCAGCCGACCATCGTCCTGCCAGAGCTTTTATCAGCAATTATCAGGAATTGGGCTATTACAAGGATGACCAGTTAGTCGTGCTTTCTCCCAAGCAGCGGATAGAACAATACCGTGTTAATCCGGAAACACTGGAATCCGAGCCAACATCAATCAATCAGGAGCTGGTTGAAGAGGCTATCGCCTATTATCAAACTGCGGCACGCGCATTCAAGAAGGGTGCACTCAAAGAGTATGTAGCAATGAACTCATTCAATCTGGACTGATATGCCCGCCTCTTTCTACCGGAATACCTGGATACTGCTAGGTGTAGTTTTACTGGGGATTATTTATCTGGCGCGCTATACCAACATTGATCTCCAGCTTGCCGACTATTACTTTAATTTTCAGACCCATCAGTTTCCTCTGAAAGAAAACTGGTGGACGCGTGATTTCTTTCACCATTGGCTAAAATTGGCGCTGATACTTCTTGGTGGGAGCTTTATTCTCTTATGCATGTGGGATGCGATCAGCCCTGTAAGTAATATCAATGATCATGCACGTCTCAGGCTACGTATGGTAGCTATAGCAGCCATTTTTGTACCTCTCAGTATCAGCCTTTTAAAACATGAATCTGCTCTGCACTGCCCTTGGGATATTCAGCGCTACGGTGGTGATGCGCCATATCTGCGCTGGCTGGATGCCATACCAGCAGCTTGGCATGATGGGCAATGCTTTCCATCCGGACATGCTGGCAGTGCCTTGTGGCTAGCCGCATTAGCTGCCTTCTGGCTGCCATCAAAACCATGGAAAGCCGCTGCAGCATTTACGCTTGGCACCTCAAGCGGCATTCTCTTGGGCTGGGTGCAGCAAATGCGGGGCGCCCACTTCCTGAGCCATACGCTGATGTCAGCATGGCTTGCCAGCGTCATTATTTTGATAATTCTCCAGATAGGTCTTGAAATGTGATCAGGCTTTAATTTGGGCATAAAAAATGCTCAAATGCTGGAATGAATACCTATCATGAAGTTCTCGATACTCAGCAAATGGCAGCAGCAGACCAAGCCGCCATACAACTCGGCGTAAGTGCAATTCAACTCATGGAAAATGCAGGCCAAGAAGTTGCCAGAGTCATCCAAAAACGCTGGGCACCTTGCAAAGTCTCGGTATTGTGCGGGCCTGGCAACAATGGAGGTGACGGCTTTGTAGTGGCCCGCAAGCTCAAGCAAGCAGGCTGGCATGTTCGGGTAGGATTGCTTGGTCATGCCGAGCTACTGAAAAACGAAGCCGCACACCATGCAAAACTCTGGGCAGGAGAAATCGAGCCACTGAGCCCGGACATTGTCTCCGGTGCAGAACTGGTCGTTGATGCACTATTTGGAGCCGGGCTGAACAGGCCTTTGGAAATAGATGCCTCAATGACTTTAATCAATGCAGTCAGACTAAAACTGCCAATAGTTGCGATTGATGTCCCAAGTGGGGTCAAAGGCGATACCGGTGAAGCACTAGGGGCAGTATCAGCCAAATTGACGGTCACCTTTTTCCGCAAAAAGCCTGCCCATCTATTGCTGCCTGGTCGCCTGCTTTGTGGTGAAGTCGAGGTTTGCGATATCGGCATACCCGCAAATGTATTACCCAGTATAGGTACCAACACTGACGAAAACACACCGGATTTATGGCTACGTCAATTTCCCAAACCTACTGAAATCAGCCATAAATACACACGCGGACACGCCCTACTATATGGCGGCTACCCAGTGACCGGTGCCTCCCGGCTTGCCGCCATGGCAGCTGCGCGTGCAGGAGCCGGGCTCACTAGTATTATGGTGCCGACGGTGGCTTATCCCATCTATGCCACAGCACTAACCAGCGTCATGGTTATTCCCTGCCAGAATCAGGAAGATATAGACCACGCCATACACCAGCAACGCATCACAGGTTTTCTCATAGGGCCAGGTGCCGGCGTCAGCAAGGATACCCTGGATACCACTCTGACCATGCTGCATCGCGGGCTACCTACTGTGCTTGATGCCGACGCCATCACTATCTTCCAAGGCAAGCTGGATAAACTTCGTAAAGCCATTGTTGGGCCCTGCATCATGACACCGCATGAAGGTGAGTTCAGTCGCCTGTTCGATATCAGCGGTGACAAACTCAGTCGCGCCCGCCAAGCAGCAGAGGAAAGTGGCGCCATCATCGTACTGAAGGGAAATGACACCATTATCGCTGCTCCCGATGGCCGTGCCGTTATCAACAGCAACAGCCCGGCAACCTTGGCAACTGCTGGTTCCGGCGACGTTCTGGGCGGCATCATTCTTGGCCTGCTAGCGCAAGGGATGGAGCCTTTCCTTGCCGCCGCCGCAGGTGTCTGGCTGCATGGTGCCGCCGCCAATGAGTTCGGGCGTGGTTTGATTGCAGAGGATCTCCCAGCCATGCTGCCCAAGGTACTGCAAAAATTACTGGATTAACACGAGAGCAATTCACAAATACAAACGGCAGCCAAGGCTGCCGTTTGTATTTGAAGGGACTACATTTACTGGCGTATCAGATAGTCAAAAGCACCTAATGCTGCCTTCGAGCCTTCACCCATCGCAATAATAATCTGCTTGTAAGGAACAGTTGTCACATCCCCTGCAGCAAATACACCAGGCAAAGAGGTCTGGCCGTGAGCATCGACCTTGATTTCGCCGAACTTGCTCAGCTCTACGGTACCCTTCAGCCAATCAGTATTAGGCAAGAGGCCAATCTGCACAAACACACCTTCTACCGCCAACGTATGTTCCGCGTTTGTGGCGCGGTCGCGATAGATCAAACCGTTCACCTTTTGGGCTGCTCCGGTAATCTCGGTGGTTTGAGCATTAATGATCACAGTCACGTTAGGCAGGCTGAACAGTTTGTTCTGCAGCACGGCATCTGCACGCAACTTGGTATCGTATTCAATCAGAGTGACATGCCCGACTATCCCGGCCAGGTCTATCGCTGCCTCGACACCGGAGTTACCGCCACCAATCACAGCAACATTCTTGCCTTTGAACAATGGGCCATCGCAGTGTGGGCAATATGCTACTCCCTTGCCGCGATATTCCTTTTCACCAGGGATGTTCAGTTCCTTCCAGCGGGCACCCGTCGCAATAATCACAGATTTACTCTTTAGGGTTGCACCGCTTTCTAGCTTAACTTCAAGATAATCATTATTGCCATGCTGAGCCAAGGCCTGAGCACGTTGCAGATTCATGATATCGACATCGTAACTTTTAACATGCTCCTCCAGCGCCGCCACCAGCTTTGGGCCTTCTGTCTCTTTCACTGAGATGAAGTTCTCTATGCCTAGCGTATCCATAACCTGACCACCAAAGCGGTCTGCCACGATACCTGTACGTATCCCCTTGCGGGCAGCATACACAGCGGCTGACGCACCAGCCGGGCCACCACCAACGATCAACACATCATATGGTGCCTTCTGGTCTAGCTTGGCTGCCTCACGCGCAATTGCGCCGGTATCAAGCTTTGCGATAATTTCTTCAACCGTCATGCGGCCTGAGCCAAACATCTCACCATTCAAATAGGTAGCTGGCACAGCCATGATGTTGCGTTCATTCACCTCATCCTGAAACAAGGCACCGTCAATCACCGTAGTCTGTATCCTGGGATTAAGTACAGTCATCAAGGTAGTTGCCTGCACAACGTCCGGGCAATTGTGGCAAGACAAGCTCATGTAGACCTCGAAATTGAAATCTGCGTCTAGAGCTTTGATCTGCTCTATCACATCAGCCTCGACTTTTGGCGGGTGCCCGCCTGTCCACAATAAAGCAAGTACCAGTGAGGTAAACTCATGGCCGAGAGGGATGGCAGCAAAGCGCACACCTCTAGTCTCGCCTTCTCGGGCGATCACAAACGAAGGCTTGCGAGCATCAGAGCCGTTGGCATTGAAGCTGACCTTGTCTGACAAGCTGGCAATCTCTTGCAACAAGCCGCGCAGCTCGGCCGCCTTCTCACTCT
>CAYXMC010000139.1:0-5124 GCA_964466095.1 uncultured Methylophilaceae bacterium
GCAAGCCGAAATCCACGCCAGCAGCATTCATCAACCTTGCGAAAGCACGAGTGACCTTCTGGTTACGCGGGTCGAATGAGGCGTAGTCACCAACGAACCAGAGAATATCCACAGGCTCCTTGCGGGCATCCTTGATCTCAAACGGCAGGTCTTTGGCCCAAGTGGCGCGCTTGCGCTTGGATTCGCCAAAAGAGTTACCAGTCTTGTGTATGGTCTGCAAAGTTTTCTCCAGCAATGGTTCCATCTCGCCCTGTTCCACCAGATTACGGCGCATCTGAACGATGATGGGCACATGCTCAACCGCAACCGGGCAGATCTCTACACAAGCGAGGCAAGTGCGGCATGACCACAGGGTTTCCATGAACACCTGGCCGACATCCTTGCCGTGGATTTCCAGCTCGGCCTCTTTCGGCAACTCTTTGGCGTTCAGGGTATTGTTGGCAAACTCACGCAGCGAGAGGATCACATCACGTGGTGACAATGGTGCACCTACAGCATTGGCCGGGCATGCTTCATGGCAGCGGCCACACTTGGTGCAAGCATCCAGATGCAAGAGGTTCTTCCAGGTCAAATCGGTGATCACCTTGTAGCCAGCACTCTCCTGCTCATCCGGCACCTTGGGCAGACGACGGCCAGCCAAGGGGTCACGGAACATCAGCGAAGCGGAAGCAGTGAAAATGTGCTTGACCTTGGTGTAAGGAATCAGCGCGATGAAGCTAAGCGCCAGCAGTCCGTGGAACCACCAGAGTCCGCTACGCAGACTGGCAGCACCCTCCGCAGTCAACCCTACAGCTTGCATCACATGCGCCAGCACAGCACCGACTGGTGACCACATACGGTAATCCCAGACTGAAGGACGATCTGCCAGCCAGACCAATCGCGATGCTTCCAGCACAAAACCGGTGATGCCAATGAGGATCAAGGTCCAGAGGAAGGCCCAATCTTCTCGGCGGTAGTTACTACGATCGTAATCCGGATCTTCCGGCTTGCGGTCTGGGCGAGCGTAATTGAGTTTGGGCAGATTCAGCCACTTGCGGCGATACATCATGTAGATAAGGCCAGCGACCAGCGCCAGCCCCGCCAGATCAATAATCAGCGAGAACACCAGATAAAAATTGCCATGCCAGAAACGCACGCCGAACAAGGGCTCAAGAATGTCGTATTCCAAGGTAATGGTTGAAGTGCCGATAAACAGCAGCACGAAACCGAAAAAGATCAGGCCGTGCGCCCTACCTGCTTTTTTGTCACGGCGCACTAGGGTGCGGTGAGTCGCCATGGTTTTCACCATATCGAAAAACCGGGTCAGCAACTCGCCCCAAGAACCATCAGGTTTGCCGCGGCGGTATTTGCGTATTTGTGTGTATGTGCCATAGAGAAAACTGGCAATCGCTGCATAACCGAAGGCGTAAAAAATATGGATCGCCTGCGGCTGGAAATTCTCGAACAGAACCCGTGTGATTTCAGTGGAATTTGTCATGTCTTTTCTCGTCCCTGCAGAGTGCTATACCCTGCTTTATTGCTTTTTCTAATCTGTGAACTCACCCAGCAGCACATCAGCTGCGGCATGCTGCATCACCCCAGTCAGCAAGCTATAAGTCTCATTCCATGCGGTGCGCACATCGACCGTAAACTCCTCTGCCAACCCCTGCTCCAGCGTCCACAGCAAGGCATTGCGCGCCGTGGTGTAATCACCATGCTGGACACTTTGTTGAATCTGCCTGATACCCAGCTCCTGAAGCATCGGGATTACTTTTTGTAATCGGCCAAGGCTACCTATTGCAGCCCCCAACTGATACATCATGCGGCGCCCATGTTCATACATGTCATCGTTGAAAAAGCGGCGCATGGCGGGATCAAGCTCGAACAATCTTTCGTAAAACAACGCGGCTGCATCATCACGAAACGGGAGTATCTTTTCCCAAGAAGCCTGCACTAAATCGATCTGTTTGGGCGTCATGGTTTTTCCTTCCTTACAGATGGCCGCCACCTGATGGCGGCGGCCTATCTCACTACTTGTTACTAAACCTTGTACTCGATCTTGAAGGTACCACCTGGCATATGAGGCGCGCCCCATACGGCCACTTCGCGCTTGTATGGCAGCGGGAATTGTGGATTGGCTTCTTCGATCTCGCGAGCGATACGGTGGCCGGTAAAGGTCGCATCTGCGATCAGGCGTGGAGCTTCAGCATCACCAATCAGGTAGATACCTTTGATGCCGTTTTCAGCCCATTCACCTTCGCGAGCCTTCAACTCGTTCCACAGTGCATTTTCGGAATGACGACCGGTCACCAGCACCAGTGAATCGAATTCCAGCCAGCGGTGGGTTTTGTTGGCATCGCGTGGAGCTACACCAGGGCCGCGGTAAGTACGCTTGGAACCATCACCCCAGATGTTGTAGATCTCGAGACGACCCTTCTCGATACGTGAGCAGAAATGGTCACCCAGTTCTTCTACACCCAGTTCGTGCAGGCGACGCATCATGTTTGGATATTCCAGAGTGAAGTGCATGTAGTTGGCGAGATGTACACCAGAAACGATAGTCACTTCGTGGCCAGCTGTTGCCAGCTTCTCGGCCAGGCTTGGTGCCATGAAATAAGTATCAGCGTTCAGGATCACGACGCGTTTGCCGATCTTCTTCTTGCCTTCAAAAATCTGCTCTGGAGTCAGTTGATCTGGTTGTGAAGCATCAGCACCTGGGATCACATCATGGGTCAGGCAGTTAGTACCGTCTGTGTTCCATGAAGAACCGGTCGCAATGATCACCTTGTCAGCACCGTATTGCAGTACGTCGTCTGCAGTCAGAGCTTTCTGGCCCAGTGCGATCTGGCTTTCCTTGTTCTTCTTCACCAGCTTGTTGAGCTGAGTCTCGCGGTAATCGCGATGGTAGCTCCACTCACCCAGACCTGGCAGAGTTGCCACACTATTGAGGTGACCACCAACCTTTTCGGCCTTGTCGTACAAGTGCACGGTGTAGCCTTCTTCCATCAGCACACGGGCAGCTTCAGAGCCAGATGGGCCTGCGCCAACTACCAGTACGGAATCCTTGGAACTGGTCTTGCGGAACTTCTCTGGGTGCCAGCCACGACGGTACTCTTCACCCGCTGTCGCATTCTGGGTGCAGATCATTGGAGGGCCACCGATTTCCCAACGGGAGATACATACGTTACAACCGATACATACGCGGATATCGTCATAGCGACCTTCTTCCACCTTTTTGGGCAGGAATGGATCAGCGATGGATGGACGGGCACAACCGATGATGTCGGCAAAGCCCTTGGTCACGATTTCAGTCATCTTCTCTGGGTCGGTATAGCGACCTACCCCCAGCACAGGCTTCTTGGAAACCTGTTTAACAAACTTGGTCCAAGGCACTTGGTGACCTTGCTGATAGAAACGTGATGGGCCTGCATCTTCACCCCACTCAGCGATGTCGCCTACGTCCACGTCCCACAAGTCAACCAATGGGTCAGCCAGCTCAATGAACTTCATGCCGTCCACTTCAACTTCGATCTGGCCTGGGCCATACACGGTATCAACAGCAAAACGAGTTGCGATCGCGCAATCCTTGCCTACGGCGCCACGTACTTTTTCCAGTGTTTCCAGCCAGAAACGGGCACGGTTCTCAAGTGAGCCACCGTATTTGTCGGTACGCTTGTTGTAGTACGGGTTGAGGAACTGCAATGGCAGGTAGGAGTGAGCGCCATAGACATAAACGATATCCATGCCAGCATCACGTGCGCGCAAGGCAGCATCCACATAGTATTGCTGGACCATGTTGATATCGCTCTGGTCCATTTCCTTACAATAGGTCAGGGTCTCGAATTCAGATGCGATCTGGCTGGCACCGCGTGGTGTAGCGCGGGATTCCATACAAGGTGCATGTGCACCACCGTACCAGAGTTCTACACCAGCCAGTGCGCCGTACTTGTGAATCTCATCAGTCATCGCGCGCAGATTGCGTACATCACCCTCATCCCACAGACGGGCTGAGAGACGGTGTGTGTCGTCAGACTCTGGGTGGATGGAGCAGTATTCGGTGTTCATCGCTGCCCAGCCGCCTTCAGCCTTCATGGAGCGGTGAGCTGCCTGAAAGCCAGGCTTGTCGGAGCCGGCACCGATACAGTGTGGAACTTGGTAGAAACGATTACGTAATGTCTTTGGGCCGATTTGGATCGGTTCAAAAAGTATGTCGTGCTTAGGATCGCGTGCCATCATTTTTCCTCATCATCTAGTTAGAGAAGTTGTTTTTTGTTCGAGTATTGTCTCGGTCACAAGAGGTGCGAACAATTCTCCTGACGGCTTACCACCTAGGTGGTAGAGGGATGCCTGCGACTACTCCAAACAGGCGAAATAAACATTTGATAAAAATAGAAAAAGGGCAAACAGGAAACCTGTTTGCCCTTGTTTGCCTTGAACGGCGTTTAGAGCCTGCGATTAACTGGCAAGGCTATGGAAAGTGAATACCACAATCACACCAGCAACCAATACCACATAGGGCAGCACACCAGCTCGGGAAGCCACACCCTCTTCTGTCTTATCCAGATGCATATCTTCCAGCATGGCTTTAGGGAACACGCCCTTATCCTGCACAAAGTGGCGATACACGAACACTGGAATAATCAGTGCAGCGAAGATCAAACCAGCCTTCAATGTGCCTGCACCCCAGATATCAGCACCCAGACCCATCATGCCGAGATTAACAAAGCTTAGAATGCCACCCAGTGCCAGCAGAATGGTTGGTGCCTTGTAAGGACGAGCCCAGTTCGGGCGATCCATACGGTGAATCCAACCGGAATTGAGGTTGAGGAAGTTGAAGATGATATAGCCAACGTTAGATGCAGCCAGTACAAACACGTAGTCAGACATCATCAACAGGACCAGATTGAAGCAGAGGTCAGTCCACATTGCCTTGGTAGGTGCACCATGCTCATTCACATGAGAAAGATACTTTGGCAACCAGCCGTCAACCGATGCCTGATACAAGGTACGGGATGAACCAGCCATGGAAGTCATGATGGAAAGCAACAAAGCCAAAATCAGCATGACAACCAATACCGCACCGATCACCTTACCGCCGCCCAGCATGTCGGACAAGGCAGCAGCCACACCCATACCACTGTAGAT
>CAYXMC010000140.1:0-5118 GCA_964466095.1 uncultured Methylophilaceae bacterium
GTCAATTTTCGGGTATCGATATCGGCAATCGCCACAACATTATTCTGCTGCAGGTAATCCGAGAGAGATTGCTCGCAACGCCATGAGCTATGTGTCAATGGCAGATCACGAATAATCAGCCCGCTTGCATATACATTCCCGGACTCGATATCTTCGGCATTCACGCCGACATTGCCGATGTGAGGATAAGTGAGTGTGACAATTTGCTTGGTATAAGATGGGTCGGTGAGAATTTCCTGGTAGCCCGTGATCGAAGTATTAAAAACAACTTCGCCAACCGTATGGCCGGGAGCACCAATTGAAATACCACGAAACACTGTTCCATCAGCAAGAACCAACATGGCTGGTGTGTGTTGCGGCACGTTCTAACCCCTTGTTTTTCAATGTTATCGCTATGACTTTAGCGGATGTGCAAAGCGGGGTTGGCTCGTCACCCACCCCGCTTGTAATTTGTGAAATTATAGCCTAAAAGTGCCCGACCTTCAACGCTGAAAACCGAACGTAGGCGCAAGATGTTGCTTAGTTCAAACCAAGAACATCCCGCATATCGAATAATCCGGATTGTTTTCCGGACATAAACTTGGCTGCACGCAAGGCACCAAGCGCGAAAGTGGCCCGGCTACTGGCTTTATGGGTTAGCTCGACTCGCTCACCAATGCCTGCAAATAGTACCGTGTGGTCACCCACCACATCACCCCCGCGTACAGTAGCAAACCCTATGGTCTTGGCATCGCGCTCGCCCGTCACTCCTTCACGTCCATAAACAGCACATTCATCCAGATTTCGACCCAGCGCGGAAGCTGCAGCCTCGCCCAAACGCAAAGCTGTGCCGGAAGGCGCATCTACTTTATGACGATGATGTGCTTCAATCACTTCCACATCATAACCATCTGCCAGCACCTTGGCCGCAGCCTGTACCAGATTAATCAGCAAAGTCACGCCCACACTCATATTGGGTGCAAATACTACCGGTATAACCTCTGCCACCTGCTCAATCTGCTTTTTCTGTTCTGCAGAGAACCCGGTAGTGCCAATCACCATACTGACACCTGCGACTTTACAGGCATCAAGATAAACTAGACTAGGCTCGGGCCGCGTAAAGTCCACCAACACATCTGCACCAATCAGGGCCTGAGTGACATCGTGGCTAATTTTGACGCCAGTATTAAGTCCAAACTGCTCACCAGCATCACGCCCGATTTGCGGGCTATCGACACGATCAAGCGCTGCATGGAGTTGCAACTCCTCATCTGCAAAAACACCTTCCAGCAGGGCATGGCCCATACGCCCGGAACAACCTGCAATCACTACTTTCAACATCTGTTAACTTTCAAAATTTAGTGTTATTCCACACCAATTTACTCTTAATTTAGAAACCAATCTTTTCCAACATACGCTCGAAATAACCCGGCTCATCTTCAGGCGGCAATTCTTTTTCTGGCTCAGCTGGTTTTGCAGTCGCTTTATCTGCAGGCTTGCCAGCAGGTGCTGCAGATTTTAACGGCTTGCTTTCGACAGGCGCTGGTTTGCCTTCAGAAACAGGCTGAGTCGCTGGCTTGGCCGGAGTTGGCTTAGGTGTTTCTGCCTTGGGTGTGATTTCAGTTTTAGGTTCAGCTGAAGTGCCTGCTTGCGGTCTGGAAATCTCGGCAGGCTGAGATGCCGGCTCTGCTGCCTTTGGCGCAGCAGGCTCACGCACAGCAGGATTCACCAACTCGGATGGCGCCTCCTGTGGCTTACCGATGGAAGATTTATCCTGCCCCTTCCAGAATTGCAACGATTCGGTCAAGCCTCTTTTCTCTTCCGGCTTTTTGCTGCTGATTGGTGATGGATCTGCCACATCTTGACTGCTGCCAGCAGGCACTACATCGCCGCGCACACGCACCAGAGCTTCATTGTCAAATTCAAGAATGACACGACGCTGTTCAATAATCTTGCCGTCCTTGCGCATCTGGTAAAAGTAGTCCCAACGATCTCTATGGAAGCTATCCTGTATCAGTGGCGTACCCATGACAAACCGTACTTGGGATTTACTCATGCCGGGGCGAAGTTGCAACATCATTTTGGATGTCACCACATTACCCTGCTGAATGTCCATCTTGTAAGGTTTAAATGACGGAAGGGCTGAAGTACAGGCAACGCATAGCAGCGTAATAGACAGGATTATGTAGCGCATCACTCATGACTTATGCAAGAAATGGCGTTAATATACCATGACAACGCCAACCCAAATAGTGACGGTATATTCCATGCGCGAACCCAATGACCTTAAAAACGCCGGCCTCAAAGCAACCTTGCCACGACTGAAAGTGCTCAGCCTGTTCGAGAACAGCAAGGAGCGCCACCTCTCTGCCGAAGATGTATACAAGATACTGCTTACTACCGGTGAAGATGTAGGGCTGGCGACTGTCTATCGCGTGCTCACCCAATTCGAGCAAGCAGGCTTGCTTGAGCGTCATCACTTCGAGAGCGGCAAGGCGGTCTTTGAGCTAAATCAGGGCGGCCATCACGACCATATTGTTTGTGTCAAATGTGGTCGGGTTGAAGAGTTTTACGACGAAGAAATTGAAAAGCGCCAGAAAAAAGCTGCAGAAGATCGCGGCTACACAATGCAAGACCATTCATTAACGATATATGGAATTTGTAGCAAGCAGCCCTGTTCCAAAGAATAATTCAATCCAGCGTGGCTGACCATAACTAGGGCAGCCGGTACAAGTAGGTGGCCTGAAGAACCACCCCTTGATATTGCAGACCAGCTTCAGCATCGACATCAAACGCTTTTAATCCCGCATCCACAGCCTGGCTACCAGACAGCGCGTAGTTCCAGCCTAATTCCAGCAGATTAGCCCGCGCCTGCACTTGGTAGGCATTTCTTTGTGATGATCCGCTTAAGGCAATATCTGGAGTAATTGCTTCCGCCTGGGCTCGCAGCGTGGCAGAAACCGGGATGCTGGCAGTCGAAACTTGATCGCCTTTAATCACTGAGCCATTCATGTAGAAAAGATTGCGCTCATCACAGCGGTAATCCAGCTTGGCAAAAAACTGCTGGTTGCGTGTATCGAATACTGCAGACTGCGCATGTCTTTGCTCCCACACAGCCCCCGCAACCAGTTTGATTCTGTCTGTCATTTGTTGACCTAGCGATGCTTGCAGGGCAGCAATCACCCCATCCCGTATTTCACTGTCTTGATGCTGAAGCACATCAAGCTTTGCAGAAACCTCCATCCATGGACGAGTAAATCCAATCACAGGCTGAACACGATATTTAGCTCCCATCGACAGATCAAGACGACTCAAATCCTCATACCTGATATGCCTGTCGTAATTTAAGCCTGCGTGAAATACTGAAGCTGTACGCTCAGTGAGCAGTATGCTTTTGGCATAACTAGCACCCGTTGAAATCACCCAGTCTTCCAGCTTGTCTGCACGGCGGTCGGCATTACCCAGATTGGATTGATAAAAACCACTAACATTGATAGTCAGGTTTTCTTGAGCAATAGCGGTGGACACTCCCAGCCCTGCCAAGGAAAAAATCAATGCATTCAGGAAAGTGGACATCTTCATGATGCAAACTATAAGATAAAGCCTATGGATGAACAATCACTGAAAAATACCAAGCGTCGCCTGCTGTTGCAACTTCTAGCTGCGGGTGTGTTTATACCTACATTTGCCCGTAAAGCGGTGGCAGCGGAGTTACTGGGGAACACGCCGCAACCATTGCCTCCGGGTAAATCAATTTATGAGCTAAAAGGTGCTGTCAGCATCAATGGAGTTGCTGCCAATCAGGATTTTCAGATCAAGGATGGTGATGTACTAATGACAGGTACCAATAGCCGCATCATTTTCGTTGTCGGGCATAATGCTTATATCCTCAGGGAGAACAGCCATGTCGAAATCAGTGGTGACGGCATTCTCACTCAGGGTTTGCGCCTGCTGACCGGCGCACTGCTTTCAGTATTCGGCAAGGGCAGACATCACATCACGTTACCAACGGCGACCATAGGCATACGCGGGACCGGTGTTTATGTTGAAGCATCTGCCGAGCAAGCTTATATCTGTACCTGTTATGGCATCACAGAAATTACTGCCAGCCAGGACAGTAGCCAGTCGGAACAGGTAGTATCAAAGCACCACGACGCCCCCCGTTACGTATTTGCTGGTAGTGGGCAACTGATACAGGCTGCCCCTTTCAAAAATCATACGGATATGGAATTGATGCTAATTGAAGCACTGGTGGGTCGTACCACACCATTTGCCATGTTTGACGAGACCTATGGCAACCCCCGACGTTACTAGGCAGAGTAGCCCAGCATTTCTGTAGCATGCTTGCGGGTGGTTTCTGTGATTTCCACCCCACCCAACATGCGCGCAATTTCTTCCACTCGCACAGAATCCGGCAGTATCTCAATGCAACTGAGTGTTTGCTGATTCTGCACAGATTTGCTTACACGCAAGTGATGCTCACCTTGCGCAGCCACCTGTGGTAGATGAGTAATCACCAATACCTGGCGATTACCTCCTAACTGTTTCAGGAGCTGCCCCACGGTTTCCGCTACACCGCCACCGATGCCAACATCGACTTCATCAAAAATCATGGTTGGCACTTCGCCTTGCTGCGCAGTTGTGACACGAATAGCTAGGCTGATGCGAGAAAGCTCGCCACCTGAAGCGACCTTGGACAAAGAACGCGGTGCAACCCCGGCATGCCCTGCCACCAGAAACTCAACCTGCTCCAGCCCGCTAGCTGCGGGGGCTTGTGCTGTCAGTTCAATAACAAAACTACCACCGCCCAGTGCCAAGCGCTGCATTTCAGCTGTAATTTTCGATTGCAATTCGGATGCTGCGACTTTCCGCTTGGCCCCCAGTTGCTGTGCCAGACTTATATATTCGGCATAGGCCGCATTGACCAGTTTTGCCAGCTCGCCATCATTGGCAAAACCCTCCAGCTCTGCCATGCGCGCTTGCCACTGCTGTAGCAAAGCTGCCAACTCTTCCGGTTTGATACGATATTTGCGTGATACCGCATGCAGATGCTGTATCTGGGTTTCCACTTCGTGCAGCCGCTCCGGGTCTAGCTCTGCCCGCTGCACATAGCGATTCAGGAAACGGCTGGCTTCTTCC
>CAYXMC010000141.1:0-5099 GCA_964466095.1 uncultured Methylophilaceae bacterium
ACCTTCTAAGCCCCTGCTAGTGGGCACATAAAACTGTATTGCCTGCATATCTTCAGGAAAATAATGTTCCCCGGCAGCATATGCATCGGGCTCATTATGGGCATAACGGTATTCCTTGCCGTAATCGAGCGCCTTCATCAGCTTGGTCGGAGCATTACGCAAGTGCAGGGGTACAGGGCGGGATTTATCACTGGCGACAAAAGCCTTGGCCTGATTGTATGCCATGTAAGCTGCGTTGCTTTTGGCTGCCACTGCACAGTAGATCACGGCATTGGACAATGCGAGCTCTCCCTCTGGAGAGCCAAGACGTTCGTATATCTGGCAAGCCTCAAGCGCCATGGTCTGCGCACGCGGATCAGCAATCCCGATATCCTCAACCGCCATACGGACAATACGGCGACCGAGATACAAGGGGTCTGCACCACCATCCAGCATGCGCAAAAACCAGTAAAGTGCAGCATCAGGATTGGATCCGCGTACGGATTTATGTAGTGCGGATATCTGGTCGTAAAAAGCTTCGCCACCCTTGTCAAAACGACGCAGCTTGCTGGCCATGGTCGATTCCAGAAACTGCATATCAATATTGGAAACACCAGCCGAAAGAGCAGTGTTGAATAGACTCTCAGAAAAATTCAGTAGACGTCGGGCATCGCCATCGGCATAACCCAGCACTTGTTCACGTACCTCTGGGGTCAGGGATATCTGTGGAGCCATCGACTGCAAAGCTTTATCCAACAGCAAACCAAGCTCAGCCTCTGATAATGCATTCAGCACAAAAACCTGTGCTCTGCTTAGTAAAGCACTATTCACCTCAAATGAGGGATTTTCTGTTGTGGCGCCAATAAAAGTAATCAGGCCGCTTTCAACAAAAGGTAGAAAAGCATCTTGCTGCCCTTTGTTAAACCTGTGCACTTCATCAACAAACAATATGGTTTTGCGGCCGGATTGCTGCAAGGTATGCTCGGCACGCTCTACGGCTTCGCGTATATCTTTTATCCCGGACAAAACTGCAGACAGCGGAATAAAATCGGCGTCAGCAGTATTGGCGATTAGTCGTGCCAATGTTGTTTTTCCAACTCCAGGAGGCCCCCAGAGTATCATGGAGGGTAACTTGCCCGACTGAAAAGCCAACCTCAACGGCTTGCCCGCCCCCAACAGATGTGCCTGCCCTACCACTTCATCCAGTGATGCCGGGCGCAACCTCTCAGCCAAAGGGGCTTGCGGGGCCACCGGTTCAAATAAACCGCTCAATCAAAATTCCTTATTATCAAAACCGCAAACAAGACAGATAGCCTTATTCTATTCATGGAATTAATCCTCATCATTTACACCTTTCAATTTAACGTCAAAAATTTGTTAAATATTTGTTGTAACTACTTATATTTCAGTACTATTTTGACCGCCAAAGTTGACAAATATGAAGATAAATAGGAATATCGGTGTAAATAGGGAGAATATATATCAATGATCCTCGAAATCAAAAATTTCGGTCGAAAATCGCTATCTGTTGCACTGTTAACATTATTTAGCAATTTTTCTTATGCTGAAACTGCCACAAGCACGCCACCTTCTCCAAAATTTGATATCCACTCATACAAACTGGAGGGGAATACATTACTGAGCGCGGAAGAGGTCGCAGCTGCTATCGCCCCTTATACTGGTGTGAATAAGGATTTCTCTGACATTCAACGTGCTTTAGAGAAAATTCAGGAGTTATACAACAGCAAAGGATTTACATCGGTTTCAGTCATCTTGCCAGAGCAAGAACTTGAAAACGGCCAAGTCAAATTTGAGGCGCTTGAACAGAAACTCAGCAACGTATCGACGGAAGGCGCTAAACATCACAGCCAAGAAAACATTCTAGGCTCATTACCGTCTCTGAAATCCGGGGAATTACCAAACAGCAAAGCTGTAGCAAGAAACTTGAAGCTTGCCAACGAAAATCCTTCCAAACAGACTGTTGTGCTATTTAAAAATAATGAGGAAACTAACGGTGTTGATGCCACGGTCAAGGTAATCGATGAGAAACCATGGAAAGCTTTTGCAACAGCAGACAACAGCGGTAATCAACAAACTGGCTATAGCAGACTAGGCGTTGGATTCCAGCACTATAACGTGCTCAACAAGGATCATCGCTTTTCAGGCCAATTCATTACAAATTCCCCTACTGACAAAGATCTTTTCGATGTAAAAATCTTCGGATTTGGCTACTCAGTCCCGCTATACAATCTGGGAGACTCCCTCGATTTCACGCTAGGTTACTCAGATGTGAATGCGGGTACTATTGGCTTGCCTGGCAGCAATACTGGCATTAGCGTAACAGGCAGAGGTGTAGTTGCAGGCGCAAAATACAACCATAACTTCAACAAAATCAACAACTACCAGCATCGTATTTCTGCGGGCTTGGATTATCGCGCTTACCGCAACCAAGTCGACTTTCTTGGGATCAGCTTGCAACCGCCGGTGACTGCGACACCCATAAGCCTGACATATTCAGGCTTATGGCAAGCATCCGAAGAGTCTTTGGGATTTAATCTAACTAGCGCATGGAACGCACCATTTACCTCTTACAGCAGCGGCGACACTTACGATTTCTATCAGTCTGATCGCTATTTCTCAAAGATCCTTTACAGTGTTGATTACAACCGCCCGTTTATAAAGGACTGGCGTATTCGTTTTGGCATGGCCGGGCAAATTACAGAAGATCACTTAATCGCCGGTGAGCAATTTGGCGCAGGCGGTATGGATTCTGTGCGCGGCTTCAGAGACCGTGTGGTTGCCGGCGACAAAGGATACCGCTGGGTTGTGGAAGCCATGAGTCCTGACTTTGGCAAAATCCTTGGCGACAAAGTGGGCTTGCGCAGCGTGTTTTTCTATGACGGGGCTCATGTCACACAGGAGCCAGACCGCTTTGGGTTCAGTTCTCCGGAAGTCAACATCGCCAGCGTAGGTGGCGGCCTCAGATTATTGTATGCAAAAGACTTTGTCGCCCGGATGGACTACGCAATGGTTGTTGATGGGGATAAAACATCGACCACTGGAACCCGCCAAGACGGTGATTTGTACATGCATATCAGTATGGGCTGGATCTGGTAATACTTCACAGCTATTTAATTTTAAACGCAGTAGAATGCCTTTTAATGA
The DNA here is from genome assembly GCA_964466095.1 of uncultured Methylophilaceae bacterium. Lineage (GTDB taxonomy): Bacteria > Pseudomonadota > Gammaproteobacteria > Burkholderiales > Methylophilaceae > CAYXMC01. The sequence goes on from CAYXMC010000141.1 coordinate 3,145, forward strand.
TCTGCGAAGTGTATCTATTAGAAGGTCGGAGGCGCTATGAAAGCCAATAAATCTAACCATTCCACACTACCTAAACGCAAAGCCACATACGTTGCTGTTGCCTCCTGCATGGCAATGAGTAACGCACTCGCCAACCCGTATGGTTACGATGTAGTTAACGGTATCGCAACTTTCCATATCAACGGAAATACTCTCACAATTGCAAACACGCCTAACGCAATTATCAATTGGCAAAGTTTCAGTATTGATGCAAACGAAACAGTAAGGTTTATTCAAGAGTCCTCAGCGAGTGCCGTATTGAATCGCGTGCTTGGTGGCGACCCATCGGTTATCCTTGGCACCCTGACTTCAAACGGCAAAGTGTTTTTGATAAACCCATCTGGCGTGGTGTTCGGAGCTGGCTCTCAAATCAACACTGCTGGTTTGGTGGCTTCAAGTCTCGACATTACAAACGAGGACTTCCTGACCGGCAAGCTCAGATTTAACGCATCAACCCTCACTCCTGGTTCTGTAGTTAATCATGGCGAAATCACAACCCCACAAGGTGGTTTTGTCTATCTTATTGCACCGAATGTAGAAAATACCGGAGTTATTACCACCCCTAGCGGTGAGGCAATTTTAGTTGCCGGGAATTCCGTGGAATTGGTTGACTCAGTGAGCCCAACACAAAGGGTTGTTGTATCTGCCCAAACAGCCGATATCAATCTCAGCCAATTGATGCAACAAGCTGGCGGCAACATTTTCAAGGTATTGAACTCTGGGCATATTTCGGCAAATTCTGCTGTTGTGGGTGAAAATGGGAAAATTTACTTACGTTCTGCTGGATCTATAGAGACTACAGATGAGAGCAAGGTAGAATCCAAAGGTCTGACTGAGGACACCGATGGCGGATTCTTGCAAGCCTTGGCTAACAACCAAGGGGTATTCAAAGGTTTAATGGATGTTTCTGGTCGCAACGGTGGCTTTATTGAAACTTCAGCAGCTTATTTAGATGTTAACAACCTATCGATTAGCACGCTTTCTTCCCGTTATGGCGCCAAAAATGGCACATGGCTGATTGATCCTACAGACATTTATATTATGTATAGCGGGACTGATGATTGTGGCACAGGACCGTTTAATTGCTCTGGGGACTCTTCTGTCATATTAAACACTACGATTGAAGCTGCATTAATTGCAAGTAATGTTGTGATATCTACAGCAGGTGCCGGTTCTGGAAATGGTGATATTTATGTTACGGCTTCTATCAATTCCAGCAGCACGAACAGTCTAACCCTCACTGCAAATAAAGATGTTTTTGTCGCCGACAATATTCAGCTTGGTGGGGATTTAACAGTAAATGCCAGCAATGGCACTGTTAACATTGGAAGCCTAAGTGACACTCTACCTGGAATTCTGAACGTTGATGATTTAACTGTAAATGCGCAGTCTCTTGGCTTCGCCAGTATTGATGCATTTGCATCCAATATGACTTTTAACTTGTCTGACATTTTGCAAATAGGTAATTCTGCAGCTCAAAGTTATACAAAAGTTCAAGCTCAGAACAACCAGACAGTGAATTATTCATCCTCCAGCTCTGCCATGCTTTACGTTATTGGCAGCGACACTGGCAGTAATAATTCCGCGTCGTTTACTGTGGTTAATGGACTTCAGCAAATTGGCTCAGCTTCAGCAAGACCAGATATCCAGATTCAAGCTGGGAATGGCACAGGCAACGACGCGCTAATTGGTGTTGCAGGCTCGACTGCCACCCAAAATATCTTTGCTCAAAGCCTGACCATCAGCAGCAGTCTTGGCGCAAACTCAGCATCTGCAGGGGTCTCTGCGTCTAGCGTATCTACAAACATTAATGCGACTGGAACAGTTGGCCTGTATGGCCCTGATACATCACCATCTAGTAGCCAACTTGCAGCCGCATATATAGGTTCGAATCAACAAGCTACTAAAATTTCTAT
>CAYXMC010000142.1:0-4513 GCA_964466095.1 uncultured Methylophilaceae bacterium
GTAGAATTTGTCGTAATCGAGCTCGTTTCTGCGCATGGCCGCGGCAATGCTAAACAAACCATTGCCTGATAGTTCGTTTGCATAACTGTTGTGTGAGTGTTCGGTTTGGTCGACATTCGCAAACATATAACTGCCACAGGGTAATGCCAGGCTGAGAGTCAATAACAGCAGACGTTGTCTTAGACCCAGTCTCGGCTTGCTGATGCTGACCAGCCTGTAAGCAAGAGCCACGGCGATACTGCTGACGAAGGCGATTGCGGTCAGTATTAATGGTACAGGGTAGGATTCGCGAATATTGCCGATCACCTCATTGGTGTAGATGAGATAATCCACTGCGATAAAGTTGAATCTGGTTGTAAATTCCTGCCAGAACACGAATTCAGCCACAACGCCAAATATCAGGGCGTATAAGGCAAGCCAAACTATCCCCCATTTTATAAGCTGTATTTCCCGATTTTGGCGCCAGCGCTCTGGCAGTAATGCTGCTACCAGTAATATCGGGCTGGCCAGATAAGCGATTGTCCATGTATCAAACCAGATGCCATAAGCAAGTGCTTTGACTGTATCAGTGGGGCTGATTCGCGTTGGTCCGACGTCTAGCCAGAGAACGATACGCAATAGGGTCCAGCAGAGTAAAGCAATTCCTGCGAGTAAAAGTGGAAAACTAACGCTGGGCTTGTGTGTAGTAGATGGTTTGTACAAATGACACCTCAAAGATATGCATAAAACTGCTTTGAGATGTATTGGCAACACCTATGCCATGACTAAAAATGGCAGATGTTTTCTTGTAACTTATTGAATAGTATTAATTATCTAATCTAATAAAGAAACAGGCCGGAAGTTCCGGCCTGCATGTTTCAGAGAGGTTAGCAATAGTATCCGACAATTATTGCAGTATGTCAGTTATCTCAAGTGGCCAACGTACTTGCTTTCATCGATCTCGCCACCATCATCGGCGGCAATCTCTTCCTCGTTCCATTCTGCCGGTGCCGGCTTTTCGGCAACCACTTCACTAACCGGGGCAGGAGTGCTGGAGATCGATCCAAACATCAAGGTTTCCAAATGATCGGCATACTCATTCAGGTCATCTTGACCTTGCTCGCGTGAAATATTGATGATTTCACGTGCGTATTCGTGATTTTTGACTAGCCATTTAACATCAATGACTCGATTAATTTTGCGGCGCAGGATAACGCTAATTAGCGCCGCTACAGAGGTTTTTTCAGCTTCACTCATTACATGATCCTTTCAGCGTGTTGCGTGAGGTCAAGGCCATCGTGCTCTTCTTCAGCATCCACGCGCAGACCGATAGTGAAATCGACCAGTAGGAGGATGACCAACGTAGCCAGGGCACTGTAAAAGAATGTGGAGAACGCGGCGACTGCCTGTAAAGCGACATTGCCAACCGCACCACCGATTGCCGGGTTGGCAAATACCCCGGTCAGCACCGCGCCGACCAGACCACCTACACCGTGAATGCCGAATACGTCCAGCGCATCATCTGCACCGAGCAGGCGCTTGAGACCAGTTGCACCCCAGTAGCACATACCGCCAGCGGCCAAGCCGATAGCAAGGGAACCGTGTACATCAACAAAGCCAGATGCTGGGGTGATGGCAACCAAACCAGCGACAGCGCCAGAAGCGCACCCTAGCATGGTGACGCGAGATTTTTTGATGTATTCAATCGCCATCCAGGTGAGTGCAGCAGTAGCTGTAGCAGTTTGGGTAACCAGCATAGCCATGCCAGCGCGGCCATCGGCAGCAGCGGCAGAACCTGCGTTGAAGCCAAACCAGCCCACCCACAGCAATGAGGCGCCAACCAGTGTATACACCAGATTGAATGGTACGAATGGAACCTTGCCGTAGCCGGTTCTCGCTCCCAGCATATAAGCGCATACCAAGCCAGCGGCGCCAGCGTTGATGTGCACTACTGTGCCGCCAGCAAAATCCAACACACCTTGTGATGCAAACCAGCCGCTAGGTTCCCACACCCAGTGTGCGATAGGTGAATAAACAAAGATAGACCATAAAGCCATGAAAACCAGCATGGCAGTAAAGCGCATGCGTTCTGCAAAAGCACCTACGATCAGTGCTGGAGTAATGATGGCAAAGGTCATCTGGAACATCACGAATACAGACTCAGGAATGGTCGGTGCCAAATGGCTGACAGAGAGTTCACCTGTTTCCTTGATGTATGTAATCCCATTTAGCATTAGTCGGTCCAGGCTGCCAAGGAATGGGTCGCTACCGGGTGTGAAGGCAACGCTATAACCGATGATGACCCAGATCACACTCACCAGACAGCAGATAGCAAAACTTTGCAATGCTGTAGAAAGTACGTTTTTCTTGCGCACCATGCCGGCATAGAACAACACAAGGCCGGGGATAGTCATGAGCAGTACCAATGCTGTTGAGCTCAGCATCCAGGCTGTATCGCCAGCGCTGATCTGATCAGACTTGACGATAAATGGTTTGGTTGGCGCTGGAGCTTCTGCTTCGGCCTCTTCCGGTTCCTCTGCTGTAGCTTCTGCAGCCGGTTCGGTTTCTTCAGTGGCTTCGGCAGCAGGTGCGGCTTCTTCAACTACAGGTGCCGGGGCAGGTGCAGCAGCAGGCGCTGGTTCTGGCTGTGCTGCCTGTACTTTGGAAACAAATTCGAAAGAGGGCATGGATGTGTCGGCTAATGCTCCCATCGAAGCAAGCTGTAAGAAGAATGACAGCATCCAGATCAGTGATTTTGATTTCAGCTTAAGCATATTTACCTCTAATAATAATGTTTGATCGGGTTAGCCAAAGCGGGCTGATACTTTAAACTTGAAAAAGCAATACATATGCCACGCCAATTCCATACTAGATAAAACTCTGTGGAGCATATTGGCTGCCCGCTGGCGTATCTTCTGCATCAGCAATTGCTCGATTAATCAACTCATCTGCTGCAGGCCCACCAAATTCATCTGCCAGCCAAGTACGAAAGTGCTTATAAAAGGTTTTTAGCTGGTCTGCCTTGTATGCACGCCGCTGCACGGCAGTGCCTGTATCAAGTAGGCTGGTAATTTGCTGTTGCTGAGTTTCAGACCAAGGCATGCCTTCGACTACTTCACGCAAGAATGAGCGACCGGAGCTGGCGGCTTCTTTGCGATTCTTTTCTATCTGTTCGAAAGTCTTATTAATCAGTACTTGAAAGCTCTGGAATTCCGGGGTCAGGATAATCTGGCCGGTTACCATAAAAGGGTCGGCTGCTTCTTCCGCAGCCTCTGCCTCAGGCTCTGGCGTAGCAACTGTTTCCGGTTCTTTGATCTTGGGTAAGGGCTCTTTACTGATTAGGGCGCGGTTGAGCGCTTTGACCAATTCGCGTTGGCGGTCTGGCTTTCCAAAGCTTTCGCACACATCACGGGCGAAAGCATTCAGGCCACTAAATACAGAGCCGGATTCGCTGGAGTAGAGTGCCCAGCTTTTCAGGGCTGCGCTGGCTTCCTCTTCACTGAATACACTGGTCAGCCCAAAGTAGATGGCCTGACGTTGGCGCTGCATTTCTGGTGAGATGTCTTGTTGCTTGTTTTGCATAGAGATTAAATGGTTTTCTTTGTGGTTAATAATAATTATGAGCTGCATCAAGCAAGGCATATGCCATGCACTGCATATGCTTGGCTGATAAGCATAAAAAATTATCACGCCTGCTTTTGAGGCAAGAAATGCAGGCTTGAAAACCTGATGAAATCAGTTAGTTTCTGAATTTTTGCACCATAAATGTGCAATTGCGCTGAGAAGTGGCTGACAGCAGGCAATAAAAAAGGGAGCCTGAGCTCCCTTTTTGATGAACCAAAACTGTGAATTATTTCACACGGTTCTTGTATTCCAGTGTGCGGGTGTCGATTTCAATTTTGTCACCAGTATCGCAAAACAATGGGACTGGCAGTTCAAAACCAGTAGCGATACGTGCTGGCTTCATCACCTTGCCGGAAGTGTCACCCTTGACTGCTGGCTCGGTGTATACGATTTCACGTACTACAGAGTTGGGTAACTCAACAGAGATAGGTTTGCCATTGTAGAACACCACTTCACATGGCATGCCGTCTTCCAGAAACTTCAGTGCATCTTCCATGGTTTCAGCTTCTACTTCGTATTGGTTGTAGTCGCCGTCCATAAACACATACATCGGGTCAGCAAAGTAGGAGTAGCTGACATCCTTCTTTTCCAGCACAACAACGTCAAACTTGTCGTCGGCCTTGTAAACAGCTTCGCTAGGAGATTCAGTCAGCAGGTTCTTGAATTTCATCTTGACGACAGATGAGTTACGACCGGATTTGCTGAACTCGGTCTTGAGTACGACCATAGGGTCATTACCGAGCATGAATACGTTACCTACGCGAAGTTCCTGAGCTGTTTTCATAAAATGTCCTGCGACTAAAATTGGTTGGTTGTAAAAAGTCGCGCATTATACCTGAGTTTTATAAAAGATTCTTACAAAAAATCACCAGCTTAGATGCAAGATCGGTCTGCTCTTGCCACTGTTTTG
>CAYXMC010000142.1:4523-5061 GCA_964466095.1 uncultured Methylophilaceae bacterium
TGTCTGGGCTTCGGCATGCTGCTGCAAGTTCGGCAATTCATGACAAAGGGTGTCCCACAATGCATGAGTGTAGCCACTACTCAGCCAAGCATGATGGGCTTGTTGCAGCGTGAGCTGATTGGCGGCGTAGCGGTCAAGAAATGCCTCCAGTTTTGCTTGGTGGGCATTTTCCTCTTGTCGGTAAGGCTGCCAGATAAAAGGCCTCGCAGACCACAAAGCCCTTATCCAGCTGTCTTCACCACGTACAAAGTTAAGATCACAGGCCCAGAGTAGCCGGTCGTAATCCTCCTGACTAAGAAAAGGGATGAAGTGGATGCGCAATTGTCCCCTGATGAAGGTGCTGCCTGCCTGTACAGAGGACACCTTGAGATATGCTTGCAGCTCCTTGCTGGCTATTGATTCTGGTATCAGCAATAACACTGGCCTTACAGATTCCTCCATGCTTTGCAGTAGTGAAAGTAATGGGGCATGGGCGTAGCAGAACAGTGACACCTTGCAGGCGTTGTCGGACTCTATGCCCAGCTTTTGCCAAAAAGCC
>CAYXMC010000143.1:0-3451 GCA_964466095.1 uncultured Methylophilaceae bacterium
GGCAGCGAGCCGGACCTGCAGATTACCGCGCGGCGGCGTCCCGACGCGGAATGATAGATAGGAAAACGATTGATCAACCCCTTGCCGCCTTGCACAAGATCAACTGGCCCGGTGATCACAAAATTGCGGGTTTGCATCATACGCAAAACCGCATCACGCTGGTTTGCGTTATCCATATAGCGCAGACCTAGCGCCTTTTCATTGCCTTTCAGCGGGAAAACATAGCGCACTACATTATCTGGTGCTATTGCAATATTGCGCAGGTGCCGCCCATAGGCAAGCATGCGCTCAACCACCTTGCTGATATTTTCTTCTGTAAAGTTCGGATTAGCTGAGACATAACTGACCAGCCCGAGAGAAAGGTAAACCGAACCATTAATTTCACTCTCGAGACTGGCCCTAACCTGGCCTGCCTCAGCGGCAACTCTTTCTCGTGCAGCCTGATTCTCCCTGTGCGTCTCGACACGATCAAGATAAACAACAGAACCAAGAAACAAAAAGGTGACAATTGAAGCACAGAGCAATGGCCACCAGCGTTCACGCATGGAAAGCTGATTTTTGGCATCAATAGGAAGTGTATGCGCCATGAAAAAATAATATACGAAGGATATCGGGATGTCTGCTAAATAATACACAAGGCACAAGCAATTCCTATGCTTGGCAACAAGTCTATTCGAGCATGCCCTTCAGACGATAAAGCGCTTCCAGTGCCTGCCTGGGGGTTAACTCATCCGGTTCTATAGTTTCCAGTTGAGCCAGAGCAGCATGCATCGGTGGTTCTGGCTCTGCCGCTGCTTGGGCAAACATGTCTGCCTGCGGGCCACTTGCGATGTTCTGCTGTTCCAGCTGGGTCAGCTTGCGTTTGGCAGAAGCGACTACAGATTTGGGGATGCCGGCCAATTGGGCTACCTGCAAGCCATAGCTCTGACTGGCAGGGCCTTCTTCCACGCTATGCAGAAAGACAATCCCACTACCATGCTCAACCACATCCAGATGGACATTAGCGGCATGTTTGAAGTCTTCAACCAGACGGGTCAATTCAAAATAATGCGTAGCAAACAAGGTATAACTGAGATTCTTCTCAAGCAACTGCTTGGCGACAGCCCAAGCCAGTGCCAGGCCATCAAAAGTAGAAGTGCCGCGACCGATTTCATCCAGCAAAACCAGGCTTTGGGCGGTGGCATTGTGCAAGATGTTGGCGGTTTCCGTCATTTCTACCATAAAGGTCGAACGCCCACCTGCAAGGTCATCTGATGCACCGATACGCGTAAATATTCGGTCTATGCTACCGATACGTGCACTGATAGCAGGCACGAAACAACCACAATGAGCGAGCAACACGATTAGAGCAGTCTGCCGCATATAAGTCGATTTACCGCCCATATTGGGGCCGGTAATCAACAGTAGCTGACGATAGGGATTCAGCACTAAATCGTTGGCAATAAACGGTTGGGCAATCTGTTCAACAACTGGATGCCGCCCGCCTTTGATCTCGATGCCAGCCTCTTCCATAAACTCGGGAGCTATATAGTTAAGCGCATCTGCCCGCTCGGCAAAACTTGCCAGCACATCCAGCGTTGCCACTGCCTGTGCATTCGCCTGCAAGGTCTGGATGTGCGGCATGAGCTGATCCAGAACGGACTCATACAGCATTTTCTCGCGTGCCAACGCCCTGTCGTTAGCGGAAAGCACTTTATCCTCAAAGGCTTTTAGCTCTGGAGTAATGAAACGCTCTGCATTTTTCAGAGTTTGCCGGCGACGATATTCGGCTGGCGCACTCTCGGCCTGTGCGCGAGTGATTTCAATATAAAAACCATGCACGCTGTTGTATTCAACCTTGAGATTGGCAATGCCTGTGCGCTCCCGTTCTTCCGCCTCGAATTTCAACAGAAACTCTCCGCAATTGGCCTGTATGCCGCGCAATTCGTCGAGCTCAGCATCATAGCCATCGGCAATCACACCACCTTCACGCAGTACAGAGGATGGCTCCAGTTTGATGGCCGCCTGTAAAAGTTCAATCACCTCTGCCGAAGCAGTCAGACTGGTGCTAAGCGCCTGCAGCAAACCGTCAGCCCATGGTTGCAACACCGATTGCAATTGGGGCAACTGTTGCAAGCTGTCACGCAAGCCGGATAAATCGCGCGGCCGCGCTGTTCTCAGTGCAATGCGGGCAGTAATGCGTTCTATATCGCTTACAGATCTGAGCAATTGCCTGAGCTCTTGATAGCGCATGCCTTGCTTAAGGCTACTGACAGCCGATAAGCGCCCTGCAATTGCCGATTTATCGCGTAAGGGATGATGCAGCCAGACCCGCAATAACCTTGCACCCATGGCTGTCTCTGTCGTATCCAGCAAAGAATACAAGGTGGGGCTAGCCTCCCCGCGCATGGTGACATCAATCTCCAGATTGCGGCGGGTAGCAGCATCCAGCTGGATATAGACACTGGTCTGCTCAACCATCAGGCCGTTGATATGCGGCAAGGTAGAGCGTTGCGTATGCTTCAGGTAATCCAGCAAGGCCCCGGCTGCGCCTATCGCAACAGTCAAATCTGCACAACCAAAGCCCGCCAAGTCATAGGTATCAAATTGCTTGGTCAGAGTCTGCTGTGCTGAATCCAGATCAAACTGCCAGGCTGCCAGCCTGCGCCGAGAACACTTCAATTGCTCCAGCACTGGATGCTCAAAATCGTCCGCATGTAACACCTCGGCCGGATTGATACGTTCCAGCTCCTGTGCCAGCAAGCCAGGCGCAATCTCGCTAAGTACAAACTGGCCGGAAGCCAGATTGATTCGCGCCAACCCCAACAATCCCTTGTTTGCGCCACTACCAGCACATACAGATAACAAAAGGTTATCTCGGCTGTCATCCAGCAACGCGCTGTCGGTAAGGGTGCCGGGGGTCAGGATGCGGCTGACCTGTCGCTCCACCGGGCCTTTGCTTTTGGCAGGGTCACCAACCTGCTCGCAAATCGCCACGGATTCACCCAATTTGGTTAGCTTGGCCAGATATTGCTCGGCTGCGTGATAAGGCACGCCAGCCATCTTGATGGGCTCACCATTGGAGGCACCGCGCTTGGTCAGGGTAATCCCTAGCAAGCGCGAGGCCTTTTCGGCATCTTCAAAGAAAAGTTCGTAGAAATCCCCCATGCGGTAGAACACCAACATATCGGGATATTGTGACTTGATCCCCAGATACTGCTGCATCATGGGGGTATGGTTTTGCAGGTCGTTCAGACTCGCATCCATCGCAGCGTGTTAGGCTGTTTTTTCGGCGTTAACTGCGCTGGATTTAAGCGCATCTGTCAGATGCGGTGCCAGCGTTTGCAGCATCTGTGCAAATACCTTGGGATTGGCTGCCACGATATTGCCGGACTCCAGCCATGTCTCATTACCTTCAAAATCCCCAACAATGCCACCGGCTTCCTGAATCAGCAAAGCACCAGCGGCAATA
>CAYXMC010000143.1:3461-5056 GCA_964466095.1 uncultured Methylophilaceae bacterium
CCGATCTCCCAGAATGCATCCAGCCAGCCAGCTGCCACGTAAGCCAGATCAAGTGCTGCAGCGCCCGGACGACGGATGGCAGAAGCTTTGCGTATCATGTCCCGCAGCATGGGCATGTAAGTATCCAGATGGCTGAAGTCGCGGAATGGAAATCCTGTACCTACCAGCGAATCCTGTAACTTGGTGCGGTTGCTGACGCGAATGCGCTTGTCATTCAGAAAAGCACCACGCCCCTTGGTTGCGGTAAAAAGATCATTACGATTCGGGTCATACACCACGGCTTGAGTCAGTTGGCCATTGGTCATCAGGGCAATAGAAACCGCATATTGAGGAAAGCCATGCAGAAAATTGGTGGTGCCGTCCAAGGGGTCGATAATCCAGACATTCTCGGCATCGGTACGATCGTGTCCACTCTCCTCACCCAGAAAACCATGATCGGGGTAAGCATCCTGCAAGGTTTCAATAATCGCCTGCTCGGCAGCCTGATCAACCTCACTGACAAAATCGTTATAGGTTTTGCTGCGTATCTTTAGTGAACCAACATCCTGAGAAGCTCGGTTGATAATTGCGCCAGCACGACGGGCCGCTTTCACAGCATTGATGAGGGTTGGATGCATAGTCTTAAAATTTCGCTTTCGGGTAGGCTGCATGCAAAACGCAGGCAGCTTTTAAAGAACTGTTAAAATGCTATTTTAATGTGTAACGCCATGACTTCCAAACTTAATCTTATCAGCCACTTCCGTGTTGTCCTTTGCCAGACCAGCCACCCAGGCAATATTGGCGCGGCTGCGCGTGCCATGAAAACCATGGGATTATCCCAGCTCTATCTGGTTGAACCGCGGCAGTTTCCAGATGCTGAAGCCACTGCACTAGCGTGTGGCGCTGCAGATCTGCTTGAAAATGCCGTGATCTGCCCCACATTGGAAGAAGCATTACGCGGCTGCTCGCTGGTCATAGGCTTGAGCGCGCGCAAGCGACAACTTTCGCATGAGCTGGTTTCGGTACGTGAAGCCGCATTGCGCGCAGCCAGCCAGGTTGGTCATGAGCAACAGATTGCTCTCGTTTTCGGTACCGAGATGAGTGGCCTCTCGAATGCTGAGCTGGATCTATGTCAATTGCTAGCAATGATTCCGACCAATCCTGAATTCTGGTCGCTGAATCTGGCGGCCGCGGTACAGGTCATGTGTTACGAAACACGCATGGCGCTGCTTGAGGAAAACAGTGGCATCGCCAGCACCGCAGCTGCTCCACTGGCCACCAGCGATGAAGTTGAAGGTTTTTATGAGCATCTGGAACAAACTTTGGTAAAGATAGGGTTTCTAAATCCACAAGAACCAAAGCGGCTAATGCAACGGGTACGCCGCATTTACGCGCGCGCCAGACTGGAAAAAGAGGAAGTCAACATACTGCGTGGTATATTGAAACTTACGCAAAAACCACGCAGTTTTGAAAATTAGAAATCATGTTTAGTCAGATTAAAGAAGACATTGCTGTTGTATTCGAACGGGACCCAGCCGCCAGAACGCGTTGGGAGATCATCACGACCTATCCCGGCGTACACGCATTGTTGATGCACCGTCTTTCCCACTGGGTTT
>CAYXMC010000144.1:0-5017 GCA_964466095.1 uncultured Methylophilaceae bacterium
TCTGCGCTTCCTTGACGATATGCCAATGATGCAGATTAGTTGAGACCGAGTTACATGCCCATATCACGATGTACTTGGAATGTATGAAACTTTCCGGATCAACCCCGGCAGTTGGGCCTACAGTCAGGAGCCAAGCAGTACAGGAGCCTTCTCCACAAAAAGTACGCTCACAGACAGTCGCACCCAAGCGATTGAAGAACGCATCGCCGCCATTGAGTCCATGCACCAGGCCCTGATTGCCCAAATAACTGGCGGGCATGATGGCACGCGGTCCGTGCTCCTTGATCAGTGCTTGCCAGCGATCGACGATGGTATCCAGCGCTTCATCCCAGCTGATGCGGGTGAATTGCTTGCTTCCTTTAGGGCCTGTACGCTTCATGGGGTAAAGCAAGCGATCAGGATGATAATGGCGCTTTTCGTAATCCTTGAGTTTGACGCAAAGACCGCCACGGGTCATAGGGTGCTCGGTATTACCTTTGACACTGATGAGTTTGCCATTTTCAACCGTGTACACCATGGAGCAGGTATCCGGGCAATCATGTGGGCAACCACCGTAGAACGTCTGAACTGCTTCTGCGATTTGATTCATGCTGCATCCTCCCTCAATTATTTTGGATCAGGTTTATTATTGTGTATACAGGTTAGTATATGCCGTTTTTTTCAATATGAAAACCATCTCTTCATAAAGCATTAATCTGCTGGTTTTTGCTTAAAAAAACAAAAGGCTCCTTGCGGAGCCTTTTGTTTGCTTTAGCGGCCTATTTGCAATCCAGGACGCTGATTTGCTCGGAGAGCCGTATCATGCGCTCTGCCGATGTGACCCAGACAATACCATCACCGACTTGTCCGGTATGGCCTACCTCAACCAGTATCTGCAAAATACCTTCGACCTGATCCTCAGGAGCCACAATCTCAATACGAATCTTGGGACTGTAATCCGTCAATTCGTCACGAATGCCTTGCGGGGGCTTGGCTACATGGTGGCCACATCCCTCTACCTTGCTGATGGTCATACCAGGAAAACCCTTGATATTACGCAAAGCCGAGCGGATTTTGGCTAATCGATGCGGCTGTATGATTGCCTTTATTTCTTTCATTTCAAATTCTCCTAAGCCTCAACGCGGTTTTCTTCAAACCACCCATACAAGGTTGGCAGAACAACCAGCGTGAGTACGGTAGATGTTATCAATCCGCCAATCACTACAATCGCCAGTGGGCGCTGCACCTCGGAACCCGGGCCTGTGGCAAACAGGAACGGCACCAAGCCCAGCATCGCTACAGTGGCAGTCATCATGACTGGGCGGAAACGCTGCGAACAGCCTTGCACGATGGCTTCGATCTGTGACTTGCCTTCATCTCGCAGGCTGCGGATATATGACACCAACACCACACCGTTCAACACCGCGATCCCCCAGAGGGCAATAAAGCCGACCGAGGCTGGTACCGACAGGTATTCGCCGGTCACAAACAGCGCAATGACCCCGCCTATGGAAGCGAAAGGCAGCACCATAATGATGAGCGAAGCAAAACGCAAGGAGCCAAACAAAAGGAACAGCAAGAAAAAGATTGCTGCGATCGTGATCGGAATAATCACCATCAAGTGGCTCATCGCGCGTTCCATGTTCTGGAACTGACCGCCCCATACGATATAGTAGCCATCAGGTAGTTTGACCTTGCTTTCCACTTTTTGCTGCAATTCGGCAACAAAACCACCCAAGTCTCTATCCTTGACGTTCATACCCACAACGATACGTCTCTTTGCAGTCTCCCGGCTGATTTGCGATGGTCCGTCACGCACTTCAATCTGAGCCAGATCTTCCAGCGCTATCCGCGAGCCTTTTGCCGAGGTGATCAGAATATTCTTGATATTCTCGACATTGTTACGGAACGCCTCGGGAAAACGCACAGCAGCCTCAAAGCGACGCTCACCTTCAAAGATCTCAGTCGCTGCCTTGCCACCGATCGCGGTCTCTATCACCTCATGCACATCAGCAACATTGATGCCGTGTCTGGCGATTGCCTCGCGGTTGATATTGACGATAAGGTATTGCTGGCCCGTCACCTTTTCAACACGGAAATCGGTTGCACCTTTTACCGTACCGGCAATCTTGGCAATCTCATCTGCCTTGGCTTTCAGCACATAAATGTCAGACCCGAACACCTTGACCGCCACATCAGAACGCACGCCAGTCACCAGTTCTGCCACACGTGCCGCGATTGGTTGTGACATCGCTACCTGTGCGCCAGGAACGGATTTGATCTTCTCGCGGATAGCATCAGTAATACTGTCCTGATTCCAGCCATCCGGCCATTCATCACGTGGTTTCAAACTAACGATAGGCCCAGACTCATTTTGACTGGTAGGGTCGGCAGGGCTTTCACCACGCCCCAAAGGGGAGACCACACCGCGCACGCCTGGCACCTTGATAATCTCCTTCATCGCCGCCATTTCGAGTTTGATGGATTCATCAATAGAAATATTCGGCGTACGCACGATACCCGGTACGATAGAACCTTCGCGCATCTCCGGAATAAACGCTGTACCCAACAAAGGGAAAATCATCAGAGTGCCCACAAATACACCGGCAGCAATAGTGACTGTCTTTTTACGGTTGGCAATCGCAGCATTCAAGAGCTTCAGGTACGGTTGCTTCATACTCTGAATGAGCTTGGTATCTTCACCACTACCGCCTTTCAGCATGTAAGAACACAACACTGGCGACAGCGTCAGTGACAAGACCAGAGAAACGAACAAAGCGATCGCAATCGTGTAAGCCAGAGGAGCAAACATCTTGCCCTCCATGCCTTGCAGGGTCATCAATGGCAAAAATACCAGAATAATGATGCCGACACCGAACAAGACTGGCGTTGCTACTTCTGAAGCGGCCTCGAACACGACACGAATCTTGCTGTCTTCCTTGCGATGGCCCAGATGATGGAAAGTGTTTTCGACCACGACCACTGAGCCGTCCACCATCAAGCCTATCGCAATCGCCAGACCTCCCAGCGACATCAGGTTGGCAGAAATGCCGTAGTAGTTCATCGCCATGAAGGTTATGAGCGGAGTGAGCACTAGCGTGCCGACCACAATCAGGCTGGAGCGCACATCTCCAAGGAACAGGAAGAGGATCACGATTACCAGCACCACACCCTCAATCAAAACCTTGGTCACCGTATGCAGGGCAGCATCCACCAGTTCGCTGCGGTCATAGAATGGTTTGATCTTGAGGCCACCGGGCAGCATGCCCTTGTTATTGATTTCTTCCACACGGGTCTTGATACGGGTCACGACTTCCTTGGCATTACCGCCACGTATCATCATGACAATACCGCCAACAGACTCGGTGTCGCCATTCTTGATAAGGGCGCCCACACGCACTTCATGGCCGATTTGCACATCAGCCACATCGCGCATATAGACCGGGGTGCCATCAATCTCCTTGAGCACAATACCCTTGATGTCATCCAGATTTTTGATCAGGCCAACCCCACGTATCAGGTACTGCTCAGCATAGTGAGGCAAGATACCACCGCCGCTATTAGCATTATTGCGAGCGAGAGCCATGTAAACATCGTGCAGTTTCACACCGTAATGGCTCATGCGATCAGGATTGACCAGCGCCTGATATTGCTTGACGTAGCCACCATAAGAGTTGATTTCAGCAATGCCAGGAATGCCCCGCAGCAATGGCCTCACGACCCAGTCCTGAATTGCGCGTCGCTCCATCAACTCCTCACGCGTTAACTGACGCTTGCCGTCATCGTCGCGCTCCAGAGTAAATTGATAAACTTCACCCAAGCCTGTAGAGACTGGCCCCAACACCGGCGTTACACCTTCCGGCATACGTTCCATCACCTCCAACAAACGCTCCATCACCAACTGGCGGGCAAAATACACATCTGTGCTATCAGTGAACACCAGTGTAATCAGCGACAACCCGTTTTTGTTTAAGGAGCGCATCTCTGTCAGACCCGGTAAGCCTGTCATCGACATCTCAAGCGGAATCGTAATAAAACGTTCTACTTCTTCAGGTGAGCGACCCATGGATTGGGTAGCGATCTGCACCTGAATATTGGTTACATCGGGAAATGCATCCACCGATAGCTTTTTCAAAGCGAACCCACCTGCCACCATCAAGGCAAGTGCGACCACCACAATCACAATACGCTGCTGTAAGGCAGCACGAATAATAGACTGGATCATGACTTATTCGAGCTCCTTACGTTTGCGCTCGTTGTTCAGATGAAAAGCACCATCTGAGACGACCATTTCACCAGGCTCGAGCCCGCTCTGAATGGCCACCATACCTTGATACTCGGTACCCAGCACCACTTCTTGCAGGCGATATTTGGTCGGCGCCAGCTGCACAAAGACGTGATCCTTGTCGTTCTCACGCACCACAGCCTGTACTGGCACAGCCAGACGTTGCACAGGCTTGGAGAGCACCAGCATAGAAACCAGCATGTCTGGTTTCATATCGCCTTTATGGTTGTTCAGATCAGTACGCACAGTCACGGTACGAGTCTGAGGGTTCACCACATCAGAAACATAGATCAGCTTGCCCAGTACCTGAATGTTATTCAACGCTGGAATCTCGATACTGACTTCTTCACCTTCTTGTATTAGCTCAACCTGCTGCTCTGGCACCTGTGCCACAGCCCATACGTGAGAAAGATCTGCTACTACAAACAACTCTTCCGCTGGTTGTACCACCTGGCCAAGATTCACTTTGCGACTGATCACAGTGCCAGAAAGGCGTGCTGAAACATTGCTGAAAGAACTGATCTGGGACGTGCTGGACAGACGGGCAACAGCTTTCTCTGACATACCCAACACCATCAACTGGTCACGGGCAGCATTCAGGTCGGCCTGCGCTGCACTCAGCTCGGCTTCACGCCGTTGCAACTCGGCCGCACCAATCACATCAGCTTCCAGCAATAATTTTGCACGCTCAACCGCTTTGGTCTGCAAACTAATCTGTTGCATGGCCTTGATGAATGTCAACTGGTTCTGCGC
>CAYXMC010000145.1:0-4997 GCA_964466095.1 uncultured Methylophilaceae bacterium
ACTGCTACCGGTTTCATCTCAATTGCTCCAATTTATCTAAAAACCCTGCAAAACTATAGTTTCTTCCAGGTTCCCAAAGGGATATTGTCTATCGTGTAATTACCTATTGCATAACGAATCAGCCGTAAAGTCGGGAAACCCACTTTCGCTGTCATACGTCTGACCTGACGATTCTTGCCTTCACTGATCCTGACTTCCAGCCATGTGGTCGGTATGGCTTTACGCTCACGTATTGGCGGATTCCGAGGCCATAACATGGACGGTTCTTTCATGATCCTTACTTGAGCCGGCTTTGTGACAAAATCACCAAGATCGACCCCTCTGCGCAAAGGAAGTAAATCCACATCTTCCGGCAACCCTTCGACTTGCACCCAGTATGTCTTGATTTCTTTATGCTTGGGGTGCGCTAACTGGTGTTGCAGCTTGCCATCATCGGTTAAAATAAGCAGACCTTCGCTATCCGTATCAAGCCGTCCAGCCGCATAAACATCAGGTATCTCGATATAGTCTTTTAATGTCGGGTATGTATCATGCTTGCTGAACTGGCAAACAACCCCATAAGGTTTGTTAAACAGGATAAGCA
Organism: uncultured Methylophilaceae bacterium; assembly: GCA_964466095.1. Classification (GTDB taxonomy): domain Bacteria; phylum Pseudomonadota; class Gammaproteobacteria; order Burkholderiales; family Methylophilaceae; genus CAYXMC01. Next base: position 584 of record CAYXMC010000145.1, read on the forward strand.
TTTAATTCAACAGGATCATGCAAATGTCTTCAAAAATTGTAGTGCCTGCAAAAGGCGAGAAAATTACCGTCAACGCCGACAATTCACTTAACGTACCTGACAATCCGATTATCCCATTTATTGAGGGTGATGGCATCGGCATTGATATTACTCCCCCCATGATTAAAGTCGTCAATGCTGCTGTGACAAAAGCCTACGGGGGCAAGCGCGAAATTTCCTGGATGGAAATTTACGCAGGCGAGAAATCCGTCAACGTTTACGGTGACAATATCTGGCTTTCCGATGAAACCATGCAAGCTCTCAAAGACTACGTAATTTCTATCAAAGGCCCATTAACAACACCAGTTGGTGGCGGCATCCGCTCACTCAACGTTACCCTGCGCCAAGAACTTGATCTCTACGTTTGCTTGCGCCCAATTCAGTATTTTCCCGGCGTACCAAGCCCAGTGAAACATCCAGAAAAAACCGACATGGTCATCTTCCGCGAAAACACCGAAGACATCTACGCTGGTATCGAATGGGCGGCGGGCACTGACGAAGTCAAAAAAGTCATAGACTTTTTAAGCGATATGGGTGTACGCAAGAAAATCCGCTTCCCGGAAAGCTCAGCAATCGGCATCAAACCTGTCTCCAGCGATGGCAGCAAACGTCTGATTCGCAAAGCCATTCAATATGCCATTGATAACAACCGCAAATCAGTCACCATTACCCACAAAGGCAACATTATGAAGTTTACCGAAGGTGGCTTCAAAAATTGGGGATATGAATTGGCAAAAGAAGAATTTGGCGCTGTAGAAATTGATGGTGGCCCATGGTGTAAATTGCCTAACGGTATCGTCATCAAAGACTGTATTGCTGATGCATTCCTGCAGGAAATCCTCTTGCATCCTGCTGATTACGATGTAGTGGCTGCACTGAATCTGAATGGTGACTACATGTCAGATGCATTGGCTGCACAAGTCGGCGGCATTGGCATCGCCCCCGGTGCAAACCTCTCCGACACTACTGCGATGTTTGAAGCCACTCACGGCACTGCCCCTAAGATTGCAGGCCAGAACATTGCCAATCCAAGCTCGCTGATTCTATCTGCTGAAATGATGCTGCGCCATCTGGGCTGGATTGAAGCTGCTGACTTGGTATTGAACGGTGTTGCAAAAGCAATTGCTTCCAAGCGGGTAACACATGATTTCTCATCTCAGATGGATGGCGCAACAAAAGTGGGCACCTCTGAATTTGGGGATGAAATCATCAATCAAATGTAGACAATAACCACTAAAGCAAAACGGCCCTTGCGGGCCGATTTGCTGAAGACTGTCTTGCCTAAATATTAAAATTATACTTTTTGAATATTAGAGGCTTGTTTGCCTTTAGGGCCTTCGGTGACTTCGAAACTCACACGTTGACCTTCCTTCAAACTCTTGTAGCCAGCTTCTACAATCGCGGAGAAATGAGCGAAAAGATCATCGCCGCCATCATCCGGGGTAATGAAACCAAAGCCTTTGGAGTCATTAAACCACTTTACGGTACCAGTTGCCATTTGAAACATCCTTGCAAAAACATTAAAACGAGGAGGCAGCCTCAAAAGTTTGTACTTCAAGAACTTAAGTCGGTAGTGCCGGCTACTTGAGCTCGAATCCAAACGCCTGAACGCGTTTTTACGTGGGTTAATCCAAGAAGTCAAGATTTTTTTGGAATTTACATCTGCAAGCACCCTAAATTCAAGAAAATCCGTATATTATCTGGAGGATATGCACGTGTTAGCTTTACAAAAAAAACGGCAACGTGCATCATCGAACTACCCTTTTTTATTGTGTCTGTGTACTTTAAAAGATCGAAAAAAACTCAATGGCCGCAGCAACGATACCAAGTAAATTAAGTGGACTGGCCCGTATGCTGGTTCAGGATAATCTATTATCCGAAGATGAAGCAGTCGCTATTCAGACTGCAGCCAATTCACAAAGCGAACGTTTCATTTCACAGTTGATACAAAGTAAAAAAGTATCTGCTCAAAAAATTGCTGAAACAGCCTCCAAAGCGTTTGGATTCCCATTACTGGATCTTAATGCCGTCAATCCAGACTATCTGACTACAAAATCGATAGATTTGAAACTGATGCAAACTAGCCGAGTCATGGCTCTTCAGCATAGAGGCAACACGCTATTCGTGGCGATTTCAGATCCTACCAATCTGCATGCGCTTGACGATGTACAGTTTCAGATGGGCATGACACTCTCACCTGTTATTGTTGAAGATGACAAATTAAGCAAGTGGATAGATAAAGTTGCAGAGTCCAAGGATACGAGCCTGCAGTCTATCGATGTCGATGATGATTTCAATCTGGACATTGAAAGTGAAGATTCTTCACAAGAGGCCGACACCACTAATCTCGAAATCGACGACGCGCCTATTGTCAAATATGTGCAAAAAATTCTGCTTGATGCAATCAATATGGGCGCATCTGATTTGCATTTTGAACCTTATGAGAAATTCTACCGTATACGTTACCGGGTAGATGGGGTGCTGAGAGAAATTGCGCAGCCACCACTAGCGATTAAGGAAAAGCTCGCGTCACGTATCAAGATCATTTCAAACTTGGATATTGCGGAAAAACGCATCCCACAAGATGGCCGTATGAAATTGATACTTTCCAAAACTCGAGCGATTGATTTTCGTGTCAGCACCTTGCCCATGGTGAATGGTGAGAAAATCGTAATGCGGATACTTGACCCAAGCAGTGCCACGCTGGGAATTGAAGCTTTGGGATATGAACCTGCACAGAAAGAGGCTTTACTCAATGCAGTTGGACGTCCATACGGCCTTGTTTTGGTTACTGGCCCGACAGGTTCCGGCAAGACAGTCTCGCTTTACACTTGTTTGAATATCCTGAACAACCCTGGAGTTAACATTTCCACAGCCGAAGACCCGGCTGAAATCCCATTACCAGGTATTAATCAGGTCAATGTCAACGAAAAACAAGGGCTGACATTTGCAGCTGCGCTGAAATCTTTTCTGAGACAAGATCCTGACATCATCATGATTGGTGAAATCCGGGATCTGGAAACTGCTGATATGGCTATCAAGGCAGCATCTACCGGCCACATGGTACTTTCAACCTTGCATACAAATGATGCGCCTTCAACGCTGACTCGCTTGGTCAACATGGGGGTAGCACCTTTCAATATTGCATCTGCAGTTAACCTTATTACTGCCCAGCGTTTGGCCAGAAGACTATGCAAAAGCTGCAAACAACCAGTCGACATTCCCAAGGAAGCCTTGCTTAGCGTCGGCTTTACTGAAGCCGACCTAGATGGCAGTTGGCAACTTTACGGGCCCAAAGAGGGAGGATGTGAACTGTGTAATGGTGGCTACAAAGGCCGGGTAGGTATCTATCAGGTCATGCCCGTTAGCGAAGAGATGGGGCGTATCATTCTGAAAAATGGTAACGAATATGATATTGCAGACCAAGCTAAACGCGAAGGTATTAACGATCTACGCCGGTCGGGGCTTTTGAAAGTAATGCAAGGACTCACCTCAATTGAGGAAGTATTATCTTGTACCAATGAATAAAAACAGGGACTAGACAGGATAAGTTATGGCTGCAAAAGAAAGCAAAGAAGTCACCTACGCTTGGGAAGGCACTGACAAAAAAGGCAAGCGCATCAAAGGCGAAATGAAAGCCAGTGGAGAGGCTTTCGTCAATGCTACCCTCCGCCGCCAAGGTATCAATGTCATCAAGGTAAAAAAACAAAGTGGCTTGAAAAGTTCAGGCAAAGTAACGGAAAAAGACGTCACCCTGTTCACCCGTCAGCTTGCCACGATGATGAAAGCAGGCGTACCTCTACTGCAAGCTTTTGATATTGTAGGAAAAGGACACAGCAATCCTGCGGTATCAAAATTGCTGGCTGATATTAAAGCTGATGTTGAAACAGGCAGTAGCTTGAGCCAGGCCTTCCGCAAATATCCCCTTTATTTTGACAACTTGTTTTGCAATCTGATTGGTGCTGGTGAGCAAGCAGGTATTCTTGACTCGTTACTTGATAGATTGGCGACTTATAAAGAAAAAATTCTGGCCATTAAAAGTAAAATCAAGTCTGCCCTCTTTTATCCTGTTTCGATTTTGGTAGTGTCGTTTGTCATTACTGCAGTCATCATGATTTTTGTGATTCCAGCATTTAAAGAGCTATTCAGTAGCTTTGGAGCGGACTTGCCAGCCCCAACTCTTGCAGTCATGGCAATTTCAGATTTTTTTGTAGAATACTGGTGGGCAATATTTGGCTCGATTGGTGGCGGTCTCTGGTTTTTCTTCTACACATGGAAACGCTCAGAATCCATGCAGGCTACGATGGACAGGCTTTTGCTGAAAGTGCCAGTATTTGGTGACCTGGTACGCAAAGCGACGATTGCCCGCTTCGCC
>CAYXMC010000146.1:0-4983 GCA_964466095.1 uncultured Methylophilaceae bacterium
CGTCTGTCGTCAGGCTGTCAAACAGGATGCCGAAGTAGGAAATCTCACCCTCTTCATCACCCTCAGCGCCCTCTTCTTCAACCGTCACCAGTTGACCATCGGCACCCTGACCACTCACTGCCAGCTTCATCCAGTCATCACTGCGGGTGGCATTGGCAAGCTCCAGCTGATCCATTTCACCTGTGTAGCCATTACCAATCACCACTTCCTGCTGAATATCCGGCAAAGCGATATTGCCGGTGCCTGCAGACTTACCATCGATATAAAGCACAACCTTGGCACCGGAAATAGTAACTGCCACATGCTGCCAGGCTGCAGGCTTGAGGTCAGTATCCGAAGTGATATTGCTACCAGCCGCCAGCACCAGCTTCTGGCCTTCGATCTTCAGTGCCACTGAGCCTTGCTGATAAAGCGTAGCCTGTTGCGGCAGGCTGGCTGGCTTGATCCAGGCGGAATAGGTAAAACCACTGGGAGAGAACAGTTTTAAAACAGGTGATGCACCTATGCTGATGGCACTACCATTAAACACAGCAGCTTCACCCAACAAGGCGGCTTTCTGCACACTGATTGCACCGCTGGCTACCAGTCCATTAGCAGAGGCGTCTTGCAACAAGCTCTTCTCGGCAAAGTTGAAAGTAGCAGCGTAAGTGCTATCCCAAGTTGCATGATTATCTTCAACTGCAGTGGCAGCCGGATTGCCGTAGTAGAGCCAGACATAGGCTGACTTGTCAGCCGGGTCTACCTTGGGAACTTGCACCCAGACAAGCGCCAGTTCGTTGGTAGCATCATATTTTTCAATATGGAATTTGAGTTCAGTCTTGTCATCTGCTGCAATAAAGCGCAGGTCGGAACCATCTGGCTTGGCATCAGCAAAACTGAAATTGCCAGTATGCAAACGTACCGGAATGACAGCCTGCATAACAGGTGCTGTTACCTCGGTAGATTTGATGAGCACCTTGTTGCGTGCTGTCCAGGCATCGTTCCAGTTGGCCTGCGCCAACAGCGGAAGCATCAGGAAAATAATCAGGCCAAGTAATTTACGCATTGCTTTGCATTCCTATATTGAAGATTAAAATTCGTACCAAAAGCGCATGTGCCCGTTGATGTCACCCTTCTCGGTCACTTCGCCATCGTGGATCACTCGCGCCAGCGCCACACTGGCATTCCAGCGCTGCCAGGCTTTCATCTTGAAACCAACGCCAGTGCCGGCAATGACGCGCTGGCCCTGCTCAGACAAGGTCGGGTTGATGACGCGCAGAGACGCCACATCGTAAAAACCGATCAGGCGTAACTCTTGCAGCCAATCGCCAGCACGGAAGACAGGGCTGCGCAGTTCCACCGAACTGTGGATAGCGCGATCCCCCAGTGTCTCCACCTCCAGATAACCACGCACACTTTCCACACCACCAGCGGCATATTGTTCGTTGGATATCATCGGGGTACCGGAATACTGGCCATCCACTTTGGCCCATAACTGCATGCCCCATGGCAGGGTCTGCGTGCGGCTGATCTCGGGACGGAAACTGAAGAAATTGGATTGAGCGCCCAGACGTTTGGCAGCGAACTCGCGGTCTGAGCCCACGACATCACGGAGGCCAAAACTCATGCCCAAGCCAAGCTGGTTGACACTGCTGGCATCCTGATAAGTACCGTTGTATTGGGTGGAAATTGGCATATAGCTGACTGGCGTACTGGCAGTGTCATTGCCGAACTTCACGTCCTGCTCGAAGTTCTTGTAATCCACACCAAAAGAGAGTGTGTGGTAGTAATTGGCCAGTGATGGCAAGGGCTGTATCACCCGTGCGCCAAAAATATTACCGTTACCCAGCACGTTGATGCCGCCAATCGCCGCTACGTTGCTCTTGGACTGCACAGCATAGAAAGAAAGCAGGGTATTGCGGTCGTCAAAGCGGTACAGGTAAGAACCTGAGAACACCTGTACCTGACTAGTGTCTTGAGGCGTAGTCTGGAATTGCAAAGTCAGGCTGTGGTCGCGCTGAAACAGGTTGTCATAGCGCAACATGCCAGCCAGTCGCCAGCGCTCAGTCAGGTTGCTATAGCGGTCATTCAACTCAATGCTGGCGTGCACTGGCAGGTTGTCTTCCACCTTCAGGTCCACATCCACCGTGCCGAACTTCTTGCCTGCCTTGAGCACAGGCGTCACCCGCTTGTCTGCCGTGCGGTTAACGCCAGACAACTCTTTCTGTACATCCGGGAAATACGGTACTGAACCCTTTGCCAGAGAAGGCACGCCAGCCTTGATACGGCCGAGCGAATAATAACGGGAGCCCTGCACGCGCAGGTTGTCTACCTTGCCTTCAGTAACATTCAAAGTCACCACACCGTTGTTCACATCCTGTTCGGGGATATCTACCAGCACGGTCAGATAACCGGATTTGTGGTACATCTTTTCCAGTGCTTCACGCGCTTTTTCCACATCGGCTACCGATTTGGTCTCACCCAGCCAGGGATACACTGCCTCTTCTATCTTTTCATTCTCCAGCACCGTGTTACCAGTGACACGGAATTCAAAGACATTGAATTTGTCAGCGCCTTCCGGCGCTGGCTCAGAGGGCACAGATTGCGGATATTCGCCCTCGGTCTTGCCACTTTCCAGCGCGGCTTTTTCCCTTGCAATGACTTCATCCTGAGCAAGCTGGCGTGCAGCATCTCCCTGCAATTCCTGATGCAGGTACTCTTGTGCATGGGAGCAAACGGAAACGCCAAATACAAACAGGCCACTCAACGCGTTCTTTATGATTTTGTTCTGGTTCATCGAAGTATCTGGATTGAGTGCGCACGACTATTGGAATGCGCAAACTTTATTAAACATATGTGACAGGAGTATGAAATAAACAAAACCCCTCCCTGCATCGTGAGCCGGATGCAAAGAGGGGTTTAAGCAGTCTTAACTCTTTTTCTCGTTTTTGTTTTTGTCGTTCTTTTCGTTTTTATCTGTTGCCGGCTTGCTGCTATCTGCCGGGCTTTCATTACCATAACCAATCACTTCAACCGAGATAAACGAAGGCAAGAAGCTATTCTTGGCACTTGCCATCTGGTTACCAAGATTGCTTGCCTGCTCTGTCGATTTCCCTGTGGTGGAAGGATCGGCTGCCGGGGTAAAACCAACGGCTGGTGCGGTCACTGTGGTGGTTGATGCGCCAGCGGTCACCCCGCCTGCGGAAATGTTATCCGCACCGATAATGACCTTGGCACCCAGATTGATATTACCGGCTGAACGGATACCGGCTTCACCGGCATCAATTTCACCAAACGGCGCAAACAAGTCCACCGTTCCCGGCTTGCCACCTGTGGCAGTCAATGCCGCAATACCGCTACCCGAAACCGCACCGGAGTAATCAAAGAAGATCTGACCATCACGGATACGCAGCACAGGTGGTGGTGTGGCTGAGGATGTCTTGGCACCACGGCCCGCGTCAATGTTCTGTAGGGCAGATATCAGCATGAGGTCGCTGCCGCCCAAGGTAAACACACGTGACTGGTTCACCTGGAAGTTATTACGTACCACCGCATTAATCTCGCCGCCACGGATGGAGACGATACCGAGGTCAGTCGCCGGTTTCAGCAAGGTGCCAGAGACCGCCAGACCAGCATTGACATCACCACCGGGAACCAGCAATTCAATATCTCCGCTGCTTTCGCTGCGAATCTGGCTGTAGAAAAGCTTCAGATCACCAGGATTGCTGATCGCTTCCTGACTGATCTTCTCGAACTCTTTCATGATGTTGCCCGGCTTGGAGGCCAGCGCTTTGTTGCTGGTGAAATCCGGGAACATCAGCAGGATAGCCCGCAGAGCACGGCTGTAATCGCCGGAACCACTTGCGATAGCATCACGACCACCAGCCTTGATTTCCTGGAAGAAGATGGAGTTGATGAACTCGGTCTGCTCCTGTGTAGACAGCAGCTTGAAGGCTGTCAGCGCTTCTTCACGGGTCGTATCGGCATCTGCTCCGCGACCTTTCATGTAAGCCAGCAACTGCGTTAAATAGGTATTCGACGCAGCTGAACCTGATTCCAGATAGGTTGCAATCATGGTGGTGTAATCCACCGCCGTTGCGCCCGGTTTCACCATCAGCGTAGCGCCCACTTCCGCCAGATAAGGGTTATAGAGGTTACCCACAGAGCGGATACCGTCGGAACTGCCAAGGTCGATATCCTTGCCTGCTTCCAGATGCAAGCGGCCGGGCCCGGCAATCTGAACCCCTGCCACCACAGCAAAGATACGACCCAGCGAGTCACGCTCGCCATCGGTATAGCGTATGCTGCCGCCCGCCTTGATCAGGCTGATATCGCTAGCCTTGAGGTTCTGGATAATCAGGTTGGGGTTGACCACATCATTACCGGCAATCACCTCGGTACGCTTGGGAATAATCACCGAGTTGAACGGCTTGAAGATCACATCATTACCGGCATAGAAGCGCGCTGGCTCAGTATCTGCCGAATGCAGGTTGCCCGGAGTATGCGCCAGTGAGCCAACATAAGTCGCCAGTATCGAGCTCTTGTTACCAGCACTGTCTGCGCGTTGCAGCGAATCCAGGCTGTAGACTGGCGCTGTCGCGACTTGCGGGATACTCGATGGATCGGTATCCGACATAATGAGGCTGGTTGTCACATTGTTCTTGGCAAGCAAGGTGACATTACCCTTGGCAGACGGATAGATGACGAAATTACTGGTAGTCACATCGCCACCCGCTGCCGCGGCATACAAGTTGGCCGGGTAGAGCTCACCTGTAAGGTTGACATCACCAGCTGCGGAAACTGCATTCAGCTCGCCATCCTTGGCAAAACTGTAGAAGTAGGCGCTGTACTGGCTGCGACTACGGTCTACCGGGGCTACTACCGTCGGGTTGTCAACGCTCAACGACAAGTCTCCACCAGCGCTCGCCTTGGCACTGGCTTTCATCAGCTCGATCTTGGCTTTAAGGCTATCCCCAGATGCTGCGCTTGCCAGCCCTTTGCTAG
>CAYXMC010000147.1:0-4958 GCA_964466095.1 uncultured Methylophilaceae bacterium
CAGCGCAAAAGCCCATATCGCACTAGCCAGATTGCTGGAAGGCCGAGGCGAAACAGAAGCTGCCAACCAGCAATATCGATTAAGTACGCGGTTTCTATAAACTAAAAAAACTAAATTTCAAGTGGGCAACCAGTTGTCCGCTCTACAGGGTTAAGTCATCTATCGGATAACACTATCGCTCATCCGCCCTACCACTGAATTATCAACATCTAAAACACCACACCGCCAAAAGCCGCATCATTATTGGTTTGCAGAGCAGGCCGCAGAGGCGCATGGATATTGCCTCGCAGGGCATATGTTTTGATAACACAGCCTCTATAAAAATCTGAATTCCCGCGCGGTCAGTGGATTCATGATTCGCCGTAGCCAAAATACATGCCCTTTTCCGCCCGACCTCTTTATAATAGGCACCTTTTTCAAGCACTTAGCTGCGGATTCTTGAAGCTGTCATATCCGCATGCACAATAGTTAGTCATCATGAGCCCTATTCAGAAAATTGAGACCGATGATGTTCGCATCAAGGAAATCAAGGAGTTAAGACCTCCTTCAGACTTGCTTGAGCAGCTTCCGGCCAACCGTTCAACGACAGATAACATTCTGGCGACCCGTGCAGGCATACACCGTATCCTGCATAGTGCCGATGATCGCCTGCTGGTGATTATCGGCCCTTGCTCCATTCACGATTACAAGGCAGGGGTCGAATACGCCCAGCGCCTGATGGAGCAACGCACACGTTTTGCCAATGAATTGCTGATCGTGATGCGCGTCTATTTCGAGAAACCTCGCACCACCGTTGGCTGGAAAGGCTTGATCAATGACCCGCATCTGGATGGCACTTTCCAGATCAACGAAGGGCTGGAACTAGCGCGCCGCTTCCTGCTGGAAGTGAACGAACTGGGCATGCCCGCTGGCACCGAGTTCCTGGACACTATTACCCCACAATACACGGCTGATTTGGTGAGCTGGGGCGCGATAGGTGCGCGCACGACAGAATCGCAGATCCATCGCGAGCTGGCCTCAGGCTTGTCTTGCCCGGTTGGTTTCAAAAACGGGACTGACGGCAATATTCGCATTGCGGTAGATGCGATCAAAGCTGCGGCCAGTCCGCACCATTTTCTTTCCGTGACCAAAGAAGGCCATTCGGCAATTGTCTCCACAACCGGCAACGAAGATTGCCATGTGATTTTGCGCGGCGGCAAGGCACCAAACTACGACGCAGCAAGTGTGGAAGCAGCATGCACCGAGCTGGCGGCCTCTGGCCTGACAGCCAAGGTAATGATCGACTGCTCACATGCGAATAGCCAAAAGCAGTACAAGCTGCAACAACAGGTGGCAGAAAGCGTGGCTGAGCAGCTGAGCGCTGGCAATGACCGTATCCTCGGTGTGATGGTGGAGTCTCACTTGAATGAAGGACGTCAGGATCACACGCCAGGCTGCACGCTGGAATATGGTAAATCCATCACTGATGCCTGTCTGGGCTGGGACGACACATTAACTCTGCTGGAAACCTTGGCAGAGGGTGTGCGGGCACGCAGGCGCGAGCATGAAGGCGGCGAAGAAACCGAGTAATAAACACCAGCCAATAAAAAAGCCGTTACCCAAACAGGTAACGGCTTTTTTATTGACAACCAGATAGCTTATTGGCTAAGGCGACGACCAAAGCTGATGGCATAAGCTGTGGGGCGTGCCAACAATATCGGGTCATCTGATGCTGCGATGCCATCAGGCAGGATGAGCGGGTTGAACATGATGGTTTTTTCCAGTGTTTGGCTATCAGCTACCGGCTTGCTCAAGGACAAGATGCCCAGCTCAAGTTGCTTGCGGCTTTCCGGCCAGACAACTGTCGGGTCGTTCACTTCGTCGCCGGCTTCCGCCAGTTGAACGGAGATACGGTATTTCACTTCGCCCTTGGCCAGCCTTGCAGGCAAGTCGCGCATCAGGTAGTCCGGCTCTGCCTTGGCCGCTTCTGCATCAGTGAGCGCCTGCTCACCGGCCAATGGCATGATGCGATAACGGCCATAACTGGTTTCACCCTTGGCATTGGTAAACTTAAAGGCATTCAAGCCATAAAACGCCTGAGTAGCAAAGCTGACAGGGGCTGGCTTTGGAGTAGTTACAAACTTGAGGGCAGCAGGATGACTGCCCAGAAACTGCTCGACTGGACTGGGCTTGGGTGCATTCGGCCCACTAGCGGCTACAGCATTAAGCAAGCCAAGAAAATCCTCCGGTGTTGCTGCCGGAAAAGCGTTGACAGAGATACTGACAATATCCGTATAACTGCCACCCGGCAGCTGAAAACGTATGGCAATACCATGCGGGCTGGCGTTGGCGCTGCCATCCGGAATATTCGGCACGCCAGTAGCATTGGAAAAACGTACAGTCACCGGTGTGCTAGCTGACTGTAAATGCGGTGCGACAGAGACAGATTTGGCTTCAGCAGCCGGGGTAAAGCTCCCGGTCGCCATAATGCCCTTGGCATGGTTGGCACGATAACCAGGGTAAGGTCCATTCGCCAGTTTTGTGAGGGTGTTAACCAGCTGTTCGGTCACCGGTTTGTCGGCTTCATCCGCCATGGCCGGACCAGCCGCCAGAATCAGGGTAGCTGCGAGCACTGCCCCGTTCAGTAAATTGAATTGCTGCCTGTTGTTTGTGCTTTTCATGCTGCTATCCCTTTCTTCATCAAATATTGAAATGCGTGGATACCTGCTGATAAGCAATATCCTAGCCTTTAATCAGTCATCGGGCCAAACCCGATAGCAGCATTGAATGCGGCGCGTGTTACAAATAATGTATCAGCGCCGCAGAGTAAGCACCTGTTTAGGCTTTGGGAAGCGGGTTGGCGTAGGTAAAGGCGTCAGAAAAGAACTCGTCTTCCGGCATACCGCGCTCGTGAAATGATTTGTGCACAACATCCACCATCACCGGTGCACCGCAGCAATACACCTGATAAGCACTCAGGTCCGCATAATCATCCAGCACCGCCTGATGTACCAGTCCGGTGCGACCTTGCCAGTTATCTTCCGGCTTGGGCTCAGACAGTACAGGGATAAACTTGAAATTCTGGATCATGGATGCCCAGCGCTTGGGTAGTTCTGGCATGTAAAGATCTTCCAGTGCCTTTGCGCCCCAGTAAAGTATCATCTGGCGCTGGCTATTGTGGTGCAGCATGTGCTCGATAATCCCTTTGATAGGTGCAAAGCCGGTGCCGCCCGCCACAAAAATAATCGGCTTGTTGCTGTCTTCACGCAGATAGAAGCTGCCAAACGGGCCTTCGATACGCAAAATTGCTTTTTCCTGCATCTCGTTGAACACATACTGGGTAAACTGGCCGCCGGGCACCAAGCGCAGGTGCAGCTCCAAAAACTCGTCATCGTGCTGTGCATTTGCCAGAGAGAAAGCACGACGCTTGCCGTCTTTCAGCAGAAACTCAATATATTGCCCCGCCACAAACTGCATGCGCTCATTGCTCGGCAGCTTGAGAAACATCACCATCACATCATGCGAGACTTTTTCCATCTTCTGCACACGTACCGGCAGGATGCGAGGACGGATGCCATTCAGCGCTGATACCTCACGGCACTCAATGACTAGATCAGACTGTGGCCGTGCACAGCAGAATAACGCCTGACCAGCATTCTTCTCGGCTTCGGTAATTGCGTTCGGCTGGTGCTGGTTATGCTCCACCGTTCCGGACACTACCTTGCCCTTGCAGGCTCCACAGGCACCGTTACGGCAGCCATATGGCAAATTGAACCCGGCTTCTATCGCCGCATTGAGTACTGTGTCATCACCCGTGACGCTGAATACATGACCACTGGGTTGGATGGTGACCTGAAAAGACATATTTAATGAATCCCTGAAAATCTCTGGAAGTTGAAAACTTTTAAGTAAAAGTCCAGAAAAAGCAAACACTTAAAAAGGCGTGGAATTTATCACAGCTAAGCAGTGTGATTAATCTTCGCGACGATATTCCCCTTCAATCACATCATCATTCGCTGCAGCGCCTGACCATTTGGACTGACGGCCCGGCAACTTGCCACCACCGGGTAACAACAACAGAATCACTGCAATCGCATCACTAATCACTCCCGGGATCATCAACAATATCCCCGCCAGAATATTCTTGGCACTGCCAAACATGGCTGCACCCGGTGTACCGCCCTGACTCATGGCCTGCGCCATCCGGCCAAATACCAGCAGCTGTTCATCCTTGATCAATCGCCAGCCAAGTACTGCCATTAAGAGCAAGTAAGCCAGCAACCACCAGCCATAACGTGTTGCAAGGTCTATGAGTATCCATATCTCGGATATGGGGAAAGCGAGTAGAATCAGGCCAGCCAACAACAAACGCATAAAATGCCTATCTTTTTGTAAGATTATTCGATCTAGATGGTACTAATCATCTGTATTTCAAGTCCAATTGAGAGTCATCAACGTGAATAAAGTTGCCCAGCAATCAACAGATGCCATTCTTGTCTTGAGTAACCTGCCAGATCAAGCCTGTGCGGAGCAGTTGGCGCAGAGTCTGGTAGAGCGCAAGCTGGCTGGCTGCGTCAATATTCTGGCGCCCTGCACTTCAGTTTATGTCTGGCAGGGCAAAGTGGAAAAAGCCTCTGAAATCCCGGTGCTCATCAAGTCATGTCTGGATTGCTACCCTGCGCTTGAGGCGGCCATTCTTGAGCTGCACCCTTACGAACTTCCCGAAATCATTCATGTCCCAATCGCAGGCGGATTGCCCGCTTATCTGAACTGGCTCGCCGAAGGAACCAACACTTGAAGTTTTTTAGTGCATCGATTTTTGCATTGCTGCTTACCCTGACCGCGGGGGTAGGTTTAAGCCATGCTGACAGCAAAAGCGGTTCGGCCAATGCCTTTATTGAAGTTGCTGACGATGAAGAAGATATTCTTTCCCCTGATGATGCTTTCAAATTATCCATACAAGCCCTTGATGCAAGCAC